>JADIMJ010000112.1 GCA_017694835.1 Candidatus Cryptobacteroides gallistercoris | reverse complement strand
CCATTACCCTTAAAATGTGTAATTTCTCTCTAAATCCTTTTGCAAGACACTAACAAAAGTTTTCCGGAATTACATATAATTGTTGTCATTTGTCACTATATTTGCCTGCATGTATATCGGACTGATATCAGATACACATGGCGTGTTTGATGCGCCGTTGGAGGATTTCCTGAAACCGGTGGATGAGATATGGCATGCCGGAGACTTCGGCGGACTGGAGACTGCGCAGAAGATTGCGTCCTTCAAGCCTCTGAAAGGTGTGTACGGCAACTGCGACGGTCAGGATGTCAGGCTTGACTATCCGCACCATCAGCTTTTCGACCGCTGCGGCATGAAAGTGCTGATGATTCATATCGGAGGCTATCCCGGCCGTTATGACCCGAGGGCAAGGGCTCTTATAGACGAATTTCATCCTGACATCTTCGTGTGCGGGCATTCCCATATCCTCAGGGTGATGAACGATCATAAGCGCAGCATGATGGTCATCAATCCGGGTGCTGCGGGGATATATGGCTTCCATCTCGTCCGTACCGCCCTCAGATTCCATATTGACGGCGGCCGGATTCATGACATGGAGGTCTGGGAGATGGACAAAGTCCGCCGCAAGGCTGAATAAAGGATTCTCCGTCAGACAGAACATATAGGATTTGCCGTCAGGCAGAACATATAGGATTATGGCACTGAAACAGAAGACAGTATGGGTGTGCACCTCGTGCGGTGCGGAAAGTGTGAAATGGATGGGCCGGTGCCCGTCCTGCGGGGAATGGAACACCATGGTGGAGGAGAAGGTCATCACCGGCAAATCTCCTGCCGGCAGAATGAATGCGGTCCCGGGCAGCAGCCACAGGCCGATGCCGCTGTCTGAAGTGGACACGACTCAGGACAGCCGCATTTCCCTGAACAATGCCGAGGTGGACAGGATTCTCGGGGGCGGCATTGTGGAGGGGTCGCTTGTGCTGATAGGCGGGGAGCCGGGCATTGGCAAGTCCACTCTTTCGCTGCAGATACCACTGCACTGCAAAGGGCTCAGGACCCTGTATGTGACTGGAGAGGAGAGCGTGAGACAGGTGAAGCTCCGTTCGGTGAGGCTCGGTGGCGATGACAGCGGCTGCATCATCTACAGTGAGACCCTGATGGAGAATATTCTGGAAGAAGCCAAAAAGGCAGCCCCGGACCTGATGATTGTGGATTCCGTCCAGACGGTCTGGACCCAGACGCTGGAGGCTTCGCCGGGCTCCGTGTCCCAGATAAGGGAGTGTGCGGCCCTGCTGCTGCGCTTTGCAAAGGAGACAGGTATCCCTGTGATTCTCATCGGACACATCACCAAGGAAGGCAGCATCGCCGGGCCTAAGGTCCTGGAGCATATCGTGGATGTGGTGCTTCAGTTCGAGGGCGACAACAGGGGGACATACAGACTTCTGAGGAGCATCAAGAACCGCTTCGGCTCTACCTCGGAGCTTGCCGTCTTCGAGATGACCGGCCGCGGGCTCAGGGAAGTCAGCAATCCGTCGGAAATGCTGATTCCGATGCATGAAAAGGGGCTGAGCGGAGTCGCGGTGAGTGCAATGATTGACGGGACGAGGCCTTTCCTCATTGAAGTTCAGGCTCTTGTAAGCTCGGCGGCATACGGTACGCCTCAGCGCTCAGCGACCGGATTTGATGTGCGCAGGCTCAACATGCTGCTTGCCGTGCTGGAAAAGAGGGCAGGGTTCAGGCTCGGTGTCAAGGATGTCTTCCTGAATATGGCTGGAGGCCTGAGGGTGAATGACCCTGCATGCGACCTCGCAGTCATCTGTGCCGTGCTTTCGTCCAACTTTGATTTCGCCATCCCGTCCGATGTCTGCTTCGCCGGAGAAGTCGGCCTGAGCGGGGAAATCCGCCCCGTCTCGCAGACCGGCCGCAGGATAATCGAGGCCCAGAGATTAGGGTTCGGGAAGATATACATTTCCTCATTCGGCAGTCCCGATGAAGTTCCGGAAGGCATTGAGGTGGTCAGGACTCCTGATGTCACCGCCCTGTGCCGGAGCCTTTTCGCGAAGCAGTAGCTTGTCTGCATCCGGCATCCCGGGAGGCGATGTATGCTATTGCCTTTTCCAATGCCAGCCTGACCCTGTAGGCGGAAGAAGTGCTGTTGTTGGTCATTATTGAAAAGACGATGACCCCGCTTCTGTCCGTATCCGGGCTCTTTCCCATGCGGCCGTCAGAAGATTCCGGCAGAATGTACCCGCTGTAGCAGAGTGTGCCGTCCATTGACCCGCTTTTCATCCTTATCCTGGCTTTGAGGGAGGACGGATATTTTTTCATCACATGGGACAGGGTGCCGCTTTCACCCGGGGAGGGGAGGCTCTTGATAAAATCTTCCGAGGCAGGTGAATCCAGCATCGCAAGCAGGAAATTGCAGAGGAACGACGGGGAAACATAGTTCTGCCTCGACAGTCCGCTTCCGTCCTGTATCTTTACTTTCCCGGAAGGCACACCCATCTCCGAAAGGATGCCTTTGACTGCGGCTCTCCCTCCAGCGTAAGAGCCTTTCCCGCAATATTCTTTCCCCAAAGTCTTGAAAATTGTCTCCGCATAGAAATTGTTGCTTTCCCGGTTGGTCACGGATACAATCCGTTTGAGTTCCGGTGAAAATGTCTCCCCGAGACTTGCCGGATTGCTTCCTTTGTCCGGAATCGGATCTCCGTTGCCTTCCGTAGCCCATGCACCTGTCCGTTCACCGGTGTCTGCCGGTCCTTCTGAGCATATGATGCCGTATGACTTCAGGTATTCGGCAAAATGCCATGCGCATGTGTATGCCGGGAATTTGTTGCTGACCTCTTCTGTATGCCTGCCCCTGTCGGCGGCGAAGGTTCCCCTCATCTCTCCGTAAGGTGCAAATGCCGTCGTATAATAATACAGCTTGTTGCCGGTCCCGGCGGCTCCTGTCGTGCACGGGAAGCTCAGGGTCATCCATGGCGTTTCCGGGAATCCGGGGATGACATTGACAGGGTCGCCTTCATTTTCTCCCGGCTCAACCAGAAAATCCTTTTTGTTTTCATAGAAAGACAGCCCGCTTGTTCCTGTGCCGTAATATGTCCCGATGTCATTCCAGAGCCATGTCTCCTCTTCGGCTATATTGTCAAAATAACGGGAGTCGCCGATGATGCAGCCCTCTATTCTTCTGATGCCGGCTTTCGCGACATAGCCTTTCCACTGTCTGAATACAGTCTCCGCCGGAAGTGCGATGGCATCATCTGCCGCAAGAGTCGGGTCTCCTCCTCCTTTGATGATGAGGTCTCCGTGGAGCACACCGTCCCGTATATCCCCCCTGCAGGCCAGTTCCGTCCGGAACCTGTAGCCGCTTCCGAGAAAATGCAGGGCAGCCCCAGTGGTGACAAGCTTGAGGTTTGATGCCGGCACCATATTCTTGTCGCAGTTGTAGGCCAGAATCGTATCCCCTGAAGCCGAGACGGCCAGAATGCCTGTCACAGTGTTCTCAAGTGCTGCAGATGAGAGAATTTCCCGGACGGTCCCGTCTGCCTGGACTTCAGTCCCCGCGGCAGACGGCCCGGCAGCGTACGGTTCCGCGGCATCGGTGATATTCGCCTGCAGCCACCAGAATATGATGGCGAAGACAAGGCCGGCCCCGTGCCGGGGAAGCAATCCGTATGATGAAGCTGATTTTTTCATGATTACATCAGATTGAGACCGGAAGTCATTCCTTCCTATGACAAAATTATTTATTTTTTTCATATAGGATGAATTAAAATTGCTAATTTTGAAGTTTGTGTCAGAATCATATATTTGTGTCAGAATCATATAAAACAATATATTATCGTCTATGAAGAAAAGAGTTTTGGTTTCAGGCGGTGCCGGATATATAGGCAGTCATGTGACTGTCGAGCTTATCCAGGCCGGATTTGATGTAGTGGTGGCGGACAATTTGTCCAACTGCGACCTGACATGTTTTGAAGGTGTGAAAAAAATTACCGGACGGGACGACATCCCGTTCGAGAAGATTGACTGCTGCGATTATGAATCAGTGAACAGGCTTTTCTCGGAATTCCGGATTGACGCCGTTATTCACTTCGCTGCCTTCAAGGCTGTGGGCGAATCCGTTGCGGAGCCGTTGAAATATTACAGGAACAATCTTCTGTCTTTCCTCAATATCCTCGAGGCATCCAGACTCCACGGAGGATGCAACGTGCTCTTCTCCTCATCGGCTACGGTCTATGGGGAGACGGACAAACTTCCTGTGACAGAGGAGTCCCCGCGTCAGCCGGCTACTTCGCCGTACGGCAATACCAAGCAGATGTGTGAAGATATACTCAGCGACACCGTCAAGGCTACTGCCGCATACGGGAGCGAGGTGATGGCAGGACTGGACAAGACGGGGCCGGTGAAGGGAATAGCCCTCAGGTATTTCAATCCGATAGGTGCGCATCCGTCAGCCCTCATCGGGGAACTGCCGCGCGGGGTGCCGAACAATCTTGTCCCTTATATCACGCAGACTGCCATAGGCAAGAGGGAATGCCTGAGCATCTTCGGAAATGACTATCCTACTCCTGACGGCACATGCCTCAGGGACTATATCGATGTTGTCGACCTTGCCAAGGCCCATGTCGCCGCTGTCTCCCGGATGGTCGAAAACAAGATGGAAGACAGCTATGAGATATTCAATGTCGGGACAGGCCGGCCTGTGTCAGTGCTTGAACTCGTGAACACATTCGAGAGGGTCAACAACCTCAGGCTGAACTACAGGTTCGCCCCTCGCCGCGAGGGAGACATTACCGCCATCTGGGCGGACCCGACCAGGGCTGAGAAAGTGCTCGGCTGGAAGGCGCAGCGCACTATAGAGGAAACCCTCGCTTCTGCATGGGCCTGGGAAAAGCATCTGGCCGGAAAATAGCATCGCCGTAATGCACATTACAAAAAGCCGTAATGTTCAGAACAAAAAAAGAAGCGACAATTTGCCGCTTCTTTTTTGTTCTCCTTCCGGGCCTCAGGCCTGCTCTGTGATTGCCGCGCTGAGTTTCTCGCTGAGTTCGTCAAGTTTCTCAAGCATTTCCCTGCGGATACCGTCGTAGTACGGGGCAAGATTCGGTCTGGCTTTGCGCGTGAGTTTCTCCTTGCGCTTCTTTTCCGGCTTGGGAGCACTGTTTATCTTGTCCTTGAGGTCATTGTAAAGGTCGACGGATTCGTTGATGATGTCGTTCACCTTTTCAGTGTCCTTGCCCGGATTGAGCATTACGAACAATGAGCAGTCATCGATGAATTCGCCGATGAAATACTCGATGTCCTTTTTGATGTCTCTGAGGTTCATGATATTATAAAATTAATGAATGAAATTTTTCCCTTTCGGGTGCAAAGATAGTAAATTTTCCGGAATGCTTTCAGACTGCAGGAAGGCAGGTCAGTCCTGCCGGGGCTGATTCTCCCGGGGAAAATATGCCGGGCTGTGCAGTATGCGTATGATTCCGGTTCCCTTGTCTTCTTCCCCTATGACTCTTCTGGCTGCAATCATCTTGTATGAAAGGTCGTAATAATCCTCGTCTCCAGGTATCAGTGACCCCCGCCTGACGATTCTTGAGGCATGGATGAATCTGCCGTTCCCGACATATATCCCGACATGTGTGATTCTGTCCCTTTCCTCCTCCCCAGGTCCGTCCGTTTCTTTTGTCCCGAAGAAAATGAGGTCTCCGGGCTCCAGCAGGGCTATGCGCCGGAGCATTTCTCCTTTCATCTGCGGCTCCGGCAGTTCACCGCCGGAAGAGAGGGCGGGCCGGGATATTTCCACAGGAATTTCTTTCCCGGACATTGCCTGTCGGGATGCGTTTCTCGGAAGCAGGACCCCGTTGAGGAAGAATACCATCCGTGTGAATCCGCTGCAGTCGACGCCCTTGACGGAAGTGCCGCCCCAGAGATAGGGGACTCCGAGAAATTTTTCAGCAGCCGATATTATGCCGGACGCAGAAGCCTCTGTCTTTGCAGCCCAGTCAGAGAAGACTTCAACATTTTTTTTCAATACATATCCCGCCCTCCCGGACGGAAGCCATACTTTTATGAATTTCCCTTTCCTGCCGTCTGTCCGTCTTCTTTTTTGCGGATGTCCCTTGCCGTCCGTCCCGCCGTCTGCGGAAGGCTTTATGGCGCAGAGCAAATCCCCGGTCACAAGGTCTGAAATCCGCACGGAATTCACATCCGGCCTTTCATACAGATGCCCGTGCCAGTTCGTGAAGATGAATTTCGGTGCGGCGATGTATGCGGCAAGTTCAGTGCTGTCCATTTCTGCAAGACTCATGTCCACACACCAGGCCCTGTATGGTTCCGGAGAAGCGACCTGTCGCCAATATCCTGCAGAATCAATGATTTCCACAGGCGTGCCCATCAGCAGCTGGTTTCCCAGTTCCGACGGAAAGTCCGGCTTTTCTCTCAGGTTGGTTACGGAAAAGTCCGTGACGGCGAATTTTTTCACCGGGTATTTTCCGTTGGCGCCGGAGGGAGTGCAAAAAAATATGCCGGCGGCAGTGACCGGCAATATGAAAGCCCGGCCCGGCAATGCCGGGCGGAAAAAATTCCTATCTCTCTTTTTCATCCTTTTCTTTCAGGAGGTCCCTGATTTCGGTCAGAAGTTTCTGGTCAAGCGTAGGCTCCGGTTTTGCCGGGGCCGGGGCCGGCTTTTCCTCTTTCTTCTTCATGAGGGCATTCAGTCCC
>JADIMJ010000111.1 GCA_017694835.1 Candidatus Cryptobacteroides gallistercoris | reverse complement strand
ATGGCTACAGTGATGTCCACCATCTTGTCCGGGAAGCCCGAAATCTCGGCCAGGCCGGCAAGCACCTTGCGGTTGTTTATCCTGACGCATACGCGTACCCCGAAAAGGCCGAATACCCTGTCGACTATCTGCACCAGTTCCAGCTCGTTCAGAAGCGACTTTGAGCCTATCACATCCACATCGCACTGGTAGAATTCACGGTAACGGCCCTTCTGCGGCCTGTCCGCCCTCCACACCGGCTGAATCTGGTATCTCTTGAACGGGAATGAAATCTCTCCCTGATGCTGCACCACATATCTTGCAAAAGGCACCGTCAGGTCATATCTCAGGCCCTTTTCGCATACCTTCAGGGAAAGCGCCTTGCTGTTGTACCGGTTCTCTCCCTCAGGAAGCCTGTATTCGCCGAAATCTATTCCGGAAAACGCATCCCCGGAATTGAGAATGCGGAAAAGAAGCTTGTCCCCCTCTTCCCCGTACTTTCCGAGAAGAGTGCTCAGGTTCTCCATCGACGGAGTCTCAATCGGAGCATAACCGTAAGTCTTGAACACCGAGCGTATTGTATCGAATATATAATTTCTTCCCGCCATCTCGGACGGGCCGAAGTCCCTTGTTCCCTTCGGAATCGACGGTTTCTGTGCCATATCCAAACTGTTTTGGGCGCAAATATAGGCAAACTCGCCTACATACGGATGAAAATCCGATGAATTTTCCTACTTTTGCGAGTTTGAATTTTTATTTCCATCATTCGGATTTTAGACAACAAAGGATTGATGCCGTACTACGACAGGAACATATCGTCTGATTTTCTTCAACATTGCACGGGCCTTGCGGCCATGCTGTCGGCTTGCCTTGTCCTTGCCGCCACGGAACCCCTTGCGGCTCAGGAAACAATTGCGGCACAGGAAACAATTGCGGACAAGGAAGACATTGCAGCAGCCGGATTTTCCCCGAGGCAGGATTCTTCCTCCGTGAATTATGCCGGAAGGAAGCCGCTTTCACTCAATGCATCCGTGAGAAGCGACACGAAAATTGACTTCAATGCCTCCTCGGAACTCATGGCGGGCCCGAAATGGAATACGGAGATAATCGGGAATGCCGCCGGAAACATACGGACTTTTGACTTCAACGGGGACAGTTTCATGGATGACCCGCAGTCTCTCTGCTTCGGCCTTGCCAACAGCTGGCATTATCATGCCGACAACGGCGTGCGGGTGAACTTCGGTGTCGGGGCAATGTATGAAAGCAGCAGAGGCGGACAGGCAGGATATGACCGCTGGACATACAGGGAATGGGAAGGGGCGCATTCACATGACCCGTGGGGCTCGGACATAATGACCCGGTCAGTGGACGGACATATAGACATAGGCGTGCCCCTCTCCCCGGACAATCATGGAAGGCTGGCATTTGTCGCGGACTATATTTTTACGGATACGGATTCATGGTATGGACAGTCATCGTGGCTCTGTTCTGCGCACTCACTGACCGCAGACCTGCTGTATACAGGCAAGTTCAGGGAGTCACACAGCCTGAAAGCCGGCATAGGCGGTTTCTTTGTCAGGGACGACATCCTCTTTGACCGTATCGTACGGTCCGAAATTCCGGATCCGGAGACAGGGCTTCCGCTTTCTGAATACAGCAGCAGTTCAGTCGACAATCTTGCGTCACTGAGAATTTTCGGGGAATACACCTTTCATGCGGAAGACAAGCTGACTGCGACGGCAGGACTGAAGGGGGAATGGTATCTGGAAGACGGCCTGCGCCTTTCTCCCCTGCTGGACCTGAAATACCACCCGTTCGAAAAAATGGTCCTCTGCCTCAGGGCGGAAAGGACGCTAAAATATATGGAGCCGCTTCAGGGCTATCCAGAAGTGTTCCTTACGGGAAAACGGTTCTCCGGGGATTTTGAGGACCACACCCTTGAGGATGCATGGACGTTCGGAGGCAGCCTGAGATGGGACTTGCCCGTCGGTGCATCGTCTTCCGCCTGCATCAGCTTCGGCTACTTCAGGACCACCTATGCCAGTCAGATGATCGTTGACTACGAGCATATCCGCAACGCCATATCATTCTACAGCCTTGACGGCCGCCGTTCATTCTCCAACAATTTCCGGGCAGACTTCCATATTGAGCCGTTCCGCAGGTTCACGGTCACTGCCATGTTCCGCTACACTGACCCGAGGGTTGAACTTGAAGGCCGCGGACTGGTCGTGCGCCCGATGACATGCCTTTACAGGGGGGAACTCGGCCTCAGGTATGCCACGCGCCTTGAGAAATGGATATTCGAACTCTCGGCTTCGGTCAACGGCCCGTGCAGGGTCTATGACTTCATGCGCACGCACAGGGATGCCGGAGGCAACCTCCTTTATGAGGAGGGATACACTCAGGTATATCCGGGGCTGGACCTGAAAGTGACAAAGAGATTCAGGAGCGTGGAGATTTTTGCCGGCGGCGAGAATCTCACCGGCTTCAGACAGAAGGACATACTGCTCGGCGTGCGGGATTCTGCCACCGGACTGGTTTCCCCGCATCAGCCGTCGTTCGACGCGAGCGCCGTATGGGGGCCTGTGCTCGGAGCCAGATTTTATGCCGGGATAAGTTTCTCTCTCGGCGGAAATGACAGGCGATGATACCCCGAATGGCAGGCGATGATACCCGTCGGCAAAAGATGAACAAATGAACTTAAAAAAGGCAACATATGTTTGAAATTATATCCAAAGAAATGCTTTCCCCTGCGATATGCAGGATGAAAGTCTATGCACCGAGGCTTGCGGCATCAGCGCGGCCCGGGCAGTTCCTGATAGTGATTCCAGAGGCCCACGGGGAAAGAATTCCCCTGACAATCAGCGACTATGACGCAGAGGCCGGCACTGTGACAATAGTGACCCAGAGAATCGGAGTCTCCACGGGTGAAATCTGCTCTCTGGAAGTGGGGGACAGATTTTCGGATGTCACGGGGCCTCTCGGGCACCCGTCGGACTTTGTCGGGAAGACAGCTGAAGAACTCTCCGGGGAACATTATGTCTTCATAGCCGGAGGCGTCGGCACAGCGCCGGTCTATCCTCAGGTGAAATACCTCCATTCTCTCGGAGTGAAGGCTGACGTCATCATCGGCGCCAAGACCTCTGACCTTCTCATATACAAGGAAGAGATGGCTGCTGTCTGCGACAATCTCCATATCTGTACCGATGACGGCTCGGAGGGATTCCACGGCATGGTCACCGGCCTGCTTGAGAAGCTCGTGAATGAGGACGGGAAGAAATATACCATGGCCGTGGCAATAGGTCCTATGATAATGATGAAATTCGCCACTTTGACTGCAAAGAAGCTCGGTATTCCGATGACAGTGAGCCTCAACACGCTGATGGTGGACGGAACCGGCATGTGCGGGGCCTGCCGCGTCACGGTGGCAGGCAAGACAAGGTTCGCCTGTGTCGAGGGACCGGAATTCAACGGCTATGAAGTGGATTTCGACGAAGCCATGCGCCGCCAGGGGATGTACCGCACTCAGGAGCATGAGGCGGCAGAGGAATATGAGCACGAATGCAAGATCGGTTTGTCAGGAGAACGGAAGGTTCATGGCTCCGGCGGGCAGGAAGAATCTGACGGGGCAGAAGCCGTGAATCCTGCCGGCAATGCAGAAATTCCAAATCCTGCAGCCGGGCCGGCATCTGTCAGGAGGGCAAACCGGATACCGCGCGTGCCGGTGAGGGAACAGGACCCGAAGGTGCGGGCGACCAACTTTGAGGAGGTATGCTACGGATATGACGAGAAAGAGGCCATGCTGGAGGCCACAAGATGCCTTCATTGCAAGAATCCGCGGTGCGTGGCCGCCTGCCCGGTGAATATTTCCATTCCGGAATTCATTGCGGCTGTGGCAGACGGTGATTTTGCCAAGGCTTCGGCTGTGATAGCGCGCGATTCATCGCTGCCTGCCGTGTGCGGCCGAGTCTGTCCCCAGGAGACACAGTGCGAAGGCAGCTGTATCCTGGGCGTGAAGTCCGAGCCTGTCGCCATCGGAAAACTTGAGCGCTTTGTGGCAGACTGGAACATGCAGCACAGGACATCAGAATCAGAGCAGGAATCAGGACAGAAATCATGGCAGTCCGGGCAGGAATCAGAACAGTCAGGCGCACACATCCCCGGCGCTGACGGGACCGGTTCCGACGGGACTGGTGCTGCCCGGCACAAAGTGGCTGTCGTCGGCAGCGGACCGTCAGGGCTTGCCTGTGCTGCGGACCTCGCCAAGCTCGGCTACGACGTGACTGTCTTCGAGGCTCTCCACAAGGCCGGCGGCGTGCTTGAATACGGCATTCCCGAATTCAGGCTGCCGAAAGACAGGGTAGTCGCAGCCGAAATCAATCAGGTAAAGGCCCTCGGTGTCAAGATAGAGACTGATGTCGTGATAGGAAGGACCCTCACGGTGGATTCACTGCTTGACAAGGAAGGCTTCTCCGCAGTATTCATAGGTTCCGGAGCCGGGCTCCCGCGTTTCATGAACATTCCAGGCGAGAATCTCAACGGAGTGTTCTCCGCCAACGAATTCCTGACAAGAAACAATCTCATGCATGCATACAGCCCAGACTACAGGACCCCTGTCTTCACCGGACGCCGTACAGTCGTGGTGGGCGGAGGAAATGTGGCAATGGATGCGGCGAGGACAGCCCTCAGGCTGGGCGCCAAGACCACCATAGTATACAGACGCACAGAGAATGAACTGCCTGCCAGAAGGGAAGAAGTCCACCATGCCAAAGAAGAGGGGGTTGAATTCATGATGCTCTCCAATCCGGTCGAGATTCTCGGAGACGACAAGGGCTGGGTCCGCGGAATACGCTGCATCCGCATGGAACTCGGCGAACCGGACGAAAGCGGACGCCGCTCTCCTGTTCCTGTTCCGGGTTCTGAATTTGAGATAGAGGCCGATTCGGTGATAATGGCCCTCGGCACCTCTCCGAACCCGCTGATTTCTCATACGACATCCGGCCTTGAGACCAACCGCAGGGGCTGCATCGTCGCAGATGAAGACGGGGCGACCACCCGCCCCGGAGTCTTTGCCGGAGGCGACGCAGTGACAGGGGCGGCAACTGTCATCCTTGCCATGGGAGCCGGACGCAAGGCTGCCGCAGCCATAGACAGGTACATCCGCTCGCTTGACTGAGCGGAAGGCGAAGCAGACGGCCTTTCAGACAGATGACGGCTCCGGACGACCAATGATACCACCGGACGACCAATGATACCTGAAGAAATGACACATATATCAATAAGACAGCGCATAGCCCTGGAGCTCCATCGGCAGCTTGTCAAGGATGAACAGAAACATCATCCTCTCCGCCAGCTGTTCTGGGAATGCACCCTCAGGTGCAACATGCATTGCCGCCATTGCGGAAGCGACTGTCATGTGTCATCCGTCTGCGGGGATATGCCCTTTGAGGATTTCCGAAAAGTCCTTTTGCGAATCAAGGAAAAATATGATTCCCGCAGGATAATGGTAATCATGACCGGCGGCGAGCCTCTCATGCGTCAGGACCTGGAAAAATGCGGCAGGGCAATATATGACATGGAGTTTCCGTGGGGTATCGTCTCCAACGGCAGCATGCTTACTCCCCGTCGTTTTGAAGCACTGCTCAGGGCCGGCATACATTCCGCCACAATCAGCCTTGACGGCTTTGAGGCTGACCATGAATGGATGAGAGGCGTGCACGGCTCTTTCAGAACGGCCGAGCAGGCAGTAAAGATGTTTGTCACCGAGCATTCTGTCAAATTCGATGTAGTCACCTGTGTGAACAACCGGAATTATGATACTCTGAACGAATTCAAGGAATACCTGATATCCCTCGGTCTGAAAAGCTGGCGGCTTTTTACGGTGTTCCCTGTCGGGCGCGCCGCCCGGGACCCGCAGCTGCAGCTGGACAGGGAGCGCTTCAGAGGACTTATGGATTTCATATCGCGCACACGGGAAGAAGGCCGTATAATGCCGTCATACGGATGCGAAGGCTTTCTCGGAGAATATGAGGGCCGGGTCCGAGACAATCTCTATACCTGCCAGGCCGGCCTTTCTGTCGCTTCCGTCCTCGCCGACGGCTCCATTTCGGCATGCCCGAGCATCAGAAGCGACTGGCATCAGGGCAATATCGCCACCGATGACTTCACCGATGTCTGGGAAAACAGATTCATCCCATACCGCGACCGCTCCTGGATGCAAAAAGACAAATGCGCATCCTGCCGCTGGTTCCGGTACTGCGAGGGCAACGGAATGCACCTTCGCGACAGCGACGGCAATCTCATCCTCTGCCATCTCGACCGACTGTGATATCATTATCGTGGCAGACCAATGGCAGACCAATGGCAGACTAATGGCAGACTAATGGCAGGCTAATGGCAGGCTAATCCCGGACCAAGATATCCCGGCAGACCTGATTATCCAGTCCTGGATGGCCATAATTTTTCATGTCTGCCCGCAAAACAGCACACCGCGGCCGGTGGACACCATTTTACATATCCACCGGCCGCGGTAGATTTTTTCTGTCAGCGATGCAACGGAATGACTCTCCGATGCATCTTTAGAGCGTTGTTTCCAGATAACTGCCAGTTGTTTGCCAGATAGCCGCCAGTTGTTGTTTATCTGATAACCGTCAATTGTTCCGTGCCATGAAAGAAGTCATTGTTGAAACAGTAAAAAGAGTTGGGGCATTTGCTGTGGTCGCCCTGATACTCGCGTCATACATTCTCTTCGTATAATAGCCGTACATTCTCTTCGTATAATATGAGAGAATCGACGGACCGGAATCCGATTCTATAACCCGAAATCCGATAATTCAAAGAACAGGGATTCTGCTTCAATGGAGCAGGTCCCTGTTCTTGAATATATTATGATTGTGCCGTGATAATGGGTAATGGGTAATGGATAATGCGATAATGTGATAATAGCCGGCAAACTTGCATTTTTCTCGCCTTCGGCGTATATTTGTAGAATGCGTGCAATCATAACAACACATATCACACAATCATAATCATAACAACACATATCAGATGAAAGAATTCTTTAAAATGACCCTTGCCTCAATGCTGGGTTTTTTGGTTGTCAGTGTCGTGATGACCGTCTTCGGATTCATGATAATCGGAGCCATCGCCGCAATCGGAAGCGAGCAGCCTGTCATGCCCCGTTCTGCCGTACTGACAATTGACATGGGAAAGATAGCCCTGACAGAACAGAACGCCCCGGCCGATCCGCTGGCGATGCTGCAGAACAACAATACGACGCCGGTGGGCATATGGAATGCCGTCTCGGCCATCAATGCTGCGGCCGGCGACCCTGAAGTGAAGATGATTTTCATGAAGCCCGACATGGCTTCGGGAGGTCTCGCCGAACTGGAGGAATTCCGCCAGGCCCTGATGAATTTCAGGAACAGCGGCAAGGCGATAGTATCTTATATTGAAAACCCGACAAACGCCGGATATTATCTTGCATCGGTATCCGACAAGATATACATGACTTCATATGAAGGCGGAATGACCATGATTACAGGGCTGTCAACCCAGCTCATCTTCCTCAAGGACATACTTGACAAGCTTGGCATCAATGTCCAGCTCATCCGCCACGGCAAATACAAGTCAGCCGGAGAAATGTACATCAGGAGCGGGATAAGCCCCGAGAACAGGGAACAGAACCAGGAGATGGTGAATTCCATCTGGCAGAACTGGAGCGCTGAGATGGCACAGGCACGCGGACTTGCAACGGATGCCTTCAACGGCCTCATCGACGGACTGAAGCTGAATTTCCCTTCAGACTACCTTGAGAACGGGCTTGCGGACGAGCTCATGACCAAAGAAGAACTCCGGGAAAAGCTCTGTACCCTTTCGGGGAATGAAGAATTCTCAGACATACCTTTCATGCCTTTCAGCGACTATGTCACGCTCAAGTCTCTGCCGAATCTTAAGGCCGACAAGAAAATAGCTGTCATATATGCTTCAGGCAACATCATTGAGGGGGATGACAAGTCTCAGGTCGGAGGAGACAGGTTCGCCTCAATCATTGCAGGAATAAGAAATGACGAATCCGTCAAAGCCGTTGTATTCAGGGTCAACTCCCCAGGCGGCAGCGTGCTCGCATCCGAAAAGATCAAGAATGAAATCGACCTGCTCAGGCAGGAAAAACCTGTCATAGCATCCTTCGGCAACTATGCGGCTTCCGGCGGCTACTGGATTTCAAACAGCTGCGACTATATTTTCTCCAACGCCGGCACACTCACGGGGTCCATCGGAGTCTTCAGCATGATACCGGAATTCAGCGGCACCCTCGAAGACATCGCCCATGTCAACATCACCACCATAAGTTCAAATGAACATGGGGACATGTATTCCGGGACAAGGGCCCTGAACCAGACGGAGACAGCCTACATGCAGGCGTCAGTCGAGAGAATCTATGACAAATTCACTTCCGTGGTGGCCGAAGGCAGGGACATGGAAGTCCAGGATGTTGATGCAATCGCGCAGGGAAGGGTATGGTCCGGAGCTGACGCAGTTGAAATCGGACTTGTCGACGAAATAGGCTCGCTGAATGACGCCATACTCTATGCGGCTGCGGCTGCCGGTCATCCGGACCTGTCGTCATGGCAGATTGCCGAATATCCGAAGCCTATGACAACATTTGAACTCCTCCTGGAATCTTTGGCAGGAGGCAACGGGGAATCCGTATTTTCAGGGACTCCGCTTGAAAATGTCGCGGAAGCATTCTCCGCCTGGGATGCGGCAGAAAGCGGGAAGGTCTATGCAAGAATGCCATACGAGATTTCAATCCGCTGATTATGGTCCGCTGATTATAATCCGCTTATTATGGAAAGAAATGACTTCAAGATAGAAATATGCTCCGGGTCCGTCCTGAGCTGCATTGCGGCAAGGGACGGAGGAGCAGACAGAGTGGAACTTTGCGCGGGCATGCCGGAGGGCGGGACAACACCGTCCTGCGGCATGATTCGCAGAAGCCGTGAAGTTCTGGGCAATGTCGGGCTTAATGTGATAATCAGGCCGAGAGGCGGAGATTTCCTGTATTCGGACAGCGAAATCAGACAGATGGAATATGACATCTACTCCGCCCAGGATGCAGGGGCGGACGGGCTCGTCTTCGGAGCCCTGACTGAAGACGGAGAAGTGGACGAAAGGGCAATGACTATCCTGATGACTGCCGCCGGTGACCTTCCCGTCACTTTTCACAGGGCATTCGACCACACATGCAGGCCGCTTCATGCACTGGAGCGTATCATAGGCTTCGGATGCAGGAGGATACTGACATCAGGCTGCATGCCGACTGCATACGAAGGAACCGGCCTACTGAAAGAACTTGTTGCAGCAGCCGGCGACAGAGTCTCAATAATGCCCGGCAGCGGGGTCAATTCAGGAAACATCGCTGCAATAGCTGCTGAGACAGGGGCACACGAATTTCATTTCTCGGCCCGAAGACCGGCACAGAGCAGAATGAAATTCCGCCGCCCCGAAGTTGTCATGGGCGGCGAAACAGATTTCTATACCATAATGGAAACGGACAGCGCTGAAGTAGCGGCTGCCGCGGAGGCTCTTCTGAAGTACCAGTCACAGACTCTTTGAGACTTTCACCAGCCTCTCCCCCAGGCCTATGGAATAGCCCTGCGAGAAGAACACGACCCTGTTGAAGGTGTCGGCGACCGTCACGAGAGGAAGCGTACCCTCTCCCCTGAGATCCATTCCTTCCATCATCATCTTTCTCATGGAGCCGTCGCTGTCGATGCCGTAGCTGACAGTGGACGGGAGGGAATATTTCTCTGAACCGAACCGCCTCCAGTCATCCTCTGACGCGAATATCACAAGCACAGGGCGGCCCCATGCCTCAAGCTCGGAGGCTACTGCGGAAATATCCCTCATGGCATGGTCGACCGGCTCGCGGCCATAATCCACCAGAGCGACGGCAAAATATCCCCGCCCGGTTTCAGAAAGCACGGACTTCCGTTCTCTTGTACATACGGCGTCCCGTGAAGGGCAAGGCACCTTGTCATACAGGGCTTCCGAATTGAATGTCCCGATTACGCGGTATTGTGAAGGGTCATCCCGGACAATCAGTTCAGCGGCAGTGGTGCGCCCTTCCTCTATCCTGAAGAAATCCATGTCGACAAGCACATTGCCGCCCGACATTCTCGCGCCTGAGACAAGGGCATAGGTCCCGGCCGGCAATTCCGTACCCGAAGCGAAGTCGGACTTCCAGGAAGCGGTCTCCGGATAATTCAGCAGAGTGAATGTGCCGTCCTCAAGCCTTGACAATGTGAAATGCCTGTAATACTGAGGATTTTCCAGAAGAGGTATCGGTGAAAATCCCAATTTGAGCACCCCGGTCCTCGGCGTGGACTTTTCAGCGGCATCAAAATCCACATCGTACAGCTGTCCGTCATGCCTGTACCTTACCGTACCTGTCACCTCATCTTTCCAGGCAGGAATCCCGGATGTCCGGCACAAGGCCACGAAAAAGATTTCACGCGAATCCCGGTCAGCTACCCGTGTCTTCCAGACTTCAGAAGGTTTTGTCTGCACATATTTCATTGATATCGAATCCAACAGCATGAGACTGTCCCGACACCACCTGACCAGGAAAGACGGGTCCTCCGCTATCTCTTTCCGCATCCTTTCAGGTACCGCAGTCCTGAAGTATCCCCGGTACGGCGACAGCAGTTCGGTTGACACCCTCGGACAATATACATTGATGTCCATTTCGCCGGCAGCGGTATTGTACAGATGGTCCGAAAATACATTGGCCGGAGTATCCCTCAGGTCCTTTTCTGAAACTGACTTCAGGAGGGCGACGGCATCCGTAAGGCGGCCGCAGGAAGAGGCATCAGAAAGGAAGGCACATATCTCCCCGTAATTCCCTCTAGATGAGACCAGCAATGCCGCAGCATCCTCCGGAAAACCCTTGCCGGCACAATATGCCTCAGCCCGGACAATGTCGAAGAATGTGCCGGTATAGGCATTCCTGAGCGAATCCTCTTCAGCCATTCTTCTGTCATTACAGGCTCTCTGCTCCGGCGTAACTTCCGGAAGAACTGCATTTTCGACAGGAGGGACAGACTCAAATGCAAGATGGCCGGGAAGATTGTCCGCATCATAGGAAAGTGTCACCGTCACATCCTTGTCTTTCCCGAAAGACACCTTGCTGAATCCGTATCTTGTACCGTCGGTGGCGAAGACTGCCATATCACCGATTCCTGCCGTCAGATAAGAACGGCCGGCTTCATCCGCGGTCTTTACCGCCACAGGATAGAATTCTGCGTAATTATAGAGTCTGTACTCGACCCTGGCACCGGGCACGGGAGCTCCCTTGATGTCCTGTACCATGACATCAAGTCTGGCAGACTCGGGGGCATAGTTCCTGATGACATTGATTTCAGTGTAATTCGGAGACACGGACACCACCTCTTCAGGTCCGTCATACCGTCCGAATACTTTGGTATGCATAAGCATGCCGCGGCTGGCAGGAGCGTTGAACCAGCCGAGGTCAAGCACCGGCTCAGGCTCACAGGCTCCGAGAAAATGCCATTCACCGTCAGCCCAGGCCTCTACCCAGGCATGATTGTCATCCGTATGGGCCCACCTCGGGGTATAAACCTGCCTTGCAGGGATGGCCACTGACCGGAGGGCGGCGACAAGCAATGTCGACTCCTCCCCGCACCTGCCGTATGCAGTCTTCACTGTGGCAAGGGGCGAACTTGTCCGGGAATCGGACGGCTGGTATACGGCTTTCTCATGACACCAGTGATTGACCTCCAGTATTGCCTCCTTCATTGAAAGTCCGCACACACGGGGGGCAAGTTCTTCATAAAAGACAGCCCTTGAAGTGTCCAGATTCTCATTATTGACCCTTATCGGCAGCACGAAATGGCGCAGTTCCCTTTCAGGGACGGATTTCCCCCACGGCATTTTCATGACAGCTTTCTCCGTAAGACGGAAATTGTCCAGATAATATTCAGCAGGATAATTCAGAATGTCTCCCAGAGGCATATATGCATAGAGGAATTCCATGGCCTCCTTTTCAGACCTTGTCAGAGGCATTGAGTCAAGACGGACTCCGGCTCTGCCGAGAAGTTCTCCACGGGAGCGGAAGTCGTCCTCAACCGCAGCGAGATATGACCTGTCGGAAATGAATCCTTCCGAGCACGAGCATAAAAGTGCCGCAGAGACGGCGGATGCCGTCAGAAACGAAGCAAAAACCGTATGTAATTTTTTCACCGCAAGTAAATTTTTCATTGCACTAATTATAATATGTATGATGAACCGTCAGCATGTATTATGATGATGCCGTCAGCCGGCATTTATTGACAGCACTATGACATTTTCTGTCCGGCCGGTGACTTTCACAGAATCGTCAATCCTCACTCCCGCAACAGCAATCACATGATGTTCCGGCTCATCCCCGGCGACGGAGGAAGATGCAGGCGGAGGCTTCACCAACATCACTGCCTGCTCCTTTTCAATCTGCCCGTACCTGAGGTCAGTGAACAGGTCGCTGATTTTTTTTCTGCCTCTCATTCCGAACGGCACTATCCAGTCCCCGGGAAGCCAGCGCCGGAGCATGAGCGGGAAATCTGCCTTGTCCTTGTCAAGAATCAGCACGCCTTGAGGCTGCCGGAGAGTCTTGAAGTCACTGCGGCTGCGGACATCGACTGAAAATGAAATGCCGTTGAAGAAATAATTCCCTTTTCCCCTGACAATCATGACAGGTTCAGCCCCGGAAAGAGAAATTGTACCGGGAAACGGCCGCACCGGAACCTGCTGCGGGGTAAACTGCCGCACGGGGGACAGTACGGCTTTCCTTACGGCAATCCTGTCGGAAGAAGTGAACAGTTCGTATCCGTCCGAGAAGAATCTTTTACCCCCGACCGTGTCGGACTCCGCGAGCACCCTTGACAAGGAGCGGACAGTCTGGGAATTGAAGCCGTAAGGTTCAAGAAGCCTGTAGAGCATATAGCGCCAATGCTTCAGCGACCGGAGTTTCCGGATGTCCATGCGGCATCCGTCCGCGTCTTCGGCATAGATGACTTCCCCGCGATGCTCCTCATAATAGTCGTCAGCCACATCGCACACCTCAGAAAGATATTCCATTGCATGTCCGATTGTCTTCACGAATGAAGGATTGATGGCACTGAAGACCGGGAAGACCTGGTTCCTGATTTTGTTCCTCTTGTATTCCGTGCCGGCATTGGTGCTGTCATCGTGATAGCAGATGCCCCGGGACATCACATAGCCCTCTATCTGGCGGCGGGTAAAATGGAGCAGCGGCCTTATCAGGGGGACAGGAGGCAGTCCGTTTCCCGTGAAAGGGATGAAGCCTGACTCCTCCATTCCTGTCATCCCCTTTATGCCTGTTCCGCGCAACAGATTGAGGAACAAGGTTTCCGCATTATCATTGGCATTATGGGCGACGGCAACGCAGCAATACCCTTTTTCGGCAGCAAGTTCCGAGAACCATCTGTAGCGCAGTTCCCTCGCCGCCATCTCTATGCTGACTCCTTCTGCAGCGGCATAGGCAGCCGTATCAAAGTGCCTGAAATGAAACGGCACACCGTTTTTCTCCGCCCAGCTGCGGACAAGTGCCTCGTCGGAGTCGCTTTCTTTTCCCCTCAGGCGGAAATTGCAATGCGCCACCGCAAAATCAGGATATGACAATGCATGGCGGAAAAGCTCTGCCATGCAC
>JADIMJ010000110.1 GCA_017694835.1 Candidatus Cryptobacteroides gallistercoris | reverse complement strand
TCAAGTATGCACGGGACAGTAAGGAGGTCCGCTGCCTTCTCCATGTCCTCCACGCTCCTTATTATGGCCTGACCATGTCCGTCATAGCCGAGGGTACGGGTCTTCAGGACACACGGCATGCCGATTTTCCCGACAGCCATCCCGAGGTGAAGCAGCCTTGCCTGAGGAGTCAGGGCTGCACATGCCTCTGCTTCAAGCGGGACATCATCCATAGCCGGGACAGCCCGGTACCGCGGGGGTTCAAGCCCATGCATACGGGCATTGTCCTTTTCCCTGAGCCTGTCCTGCGAATCGAACAGCGGGGCTATCCCCTGCTTTATGTTATATTTCCCTTCCAGATGACGGAGAATGTCGCCGGGGACATTTTCAAATTCGTAAGTAACCACGTCCGAGGCCTCGCACAGCCTCTCGAGGGCGGCAAGGTCATCGAATGCCCCCACAATCCTTGCGTCCGCCTCGGCAAATGCAGGTGCATCCGGAGACGGGTCCAGCGCCATAACAAATGCGTCAAGACGGTGGGCCGCCTGGGCTATCATGAGCCCGAGCTGCCCACCGCCTATTATACCTATTCTCTTTTTCATCAGATTTCAGCCTTGAGGACGGATTCTGTCTGGTCTTTCCTGAACTTCTCGAGCCTCTCCGCAACCGTCTTGTCCCCGAGGGCGAGAATCGACGCGGCTATCAGAGCCGCATTCTTTGCCCCGTTGATGGCAACTGTCGCCACAGGGACTCCTCCGGGCATCTGCACTATTGAAAGGAGGGAATCAAGACCGTTGAGTGCCCTTGACTTGACAGGGACACCTATGACAGGAAGAGTGGTCATCGCGGCCACCATGCCCGGAAGATGAGCGGCCCCGCCTGCACCTGCGACAATCACGCCTATGCCGCGCTCTCTGGCCGTATGCGCATATTCATACATCAGATCCGGCGTCCTGTGGGCGCTTACGACCCTTTTCTCGAAGTCTATCCCGAGTTCCTGAAGCATCTCCGCCGCGCCCGACATGACTTCCCAGTCGCTGGTGGAGCCCATTATTATCCCTACTTTCATGACAATAGAATTATTTTTCAGATGACATGTCCGGAGCCGTACCGGTTCATTTCCGGACCGGAGCAAAGGTAGTCAAATTTTTTCATTTTTTTGACGATGAGACTATCATAAAGACAATAGCCGCCATTGTCAGGACTATTCCTATTATTATATTGGCTGTAATGCTTTCCCCGAAGGCGAGAGCACCGACGAGAATGGCGGTCACCGGCTCGAAAACACCGAACACGGATGACTTCGTCGCCCCGATTATGCGGGTGGCCATCGCAAGGGTAGCAGTGGAGACCACGGTAGGCATGACGGCCAGGCCCAGAAGATTGAGCCACACTCCGATGCGGTCAAGTCCTGTGAAAAGCGAAGCCGCTCCTCCCCCGGAAATGAGACTGTGGGCAACGAATATCACCGTCCCCGTCAGCAGGGCATAGAATGTAAGCAGCGAGTTCGACACTGTGCGTATGGCCCGGCTCCTGTTGATGATGACGATGAACATCGCATACGACAGGGCGGATGCAAATGCCAGTGCAAGGCCTTTCCATTGGAGAAGGCCCTCTCCGTCCGTGCGGCAAAGGAAGAGAACTCCGGTGAATGTCATGAATATCGACAGCCAGACCTGCCATGTGGGATAGACCCGCATGAAAACCATTATAAGTGCCACAAGCACCGGATATAGGAAAACTATGGTGGTGGCAACCCCTGACGGGATGAATCTGTAAGCTTCGAACAGGGTGAGGCTGCTCAAGGAAAAGAGTATGCCCAGGATAAGCAGCCTCGAGGTCTGCTTCAGACTGACCCTGAAACTCTCCTTCCTGACCAGAAGCCATCCCCCGAGGATAACGACTGCCAGAAAATATCTGAAGAAAAGTATCTCATCCACCGATATTCCCTGCCTCATCAGAGGTACGGCAAAGAGAGGATTGAGGCCGTATGTGACACCGGTCACGATACCGGCGACATAGCCCCAGACGGAAGAAATGTCCTTTGGCATGATATCTATCCGATGAAGGCGGCCATCCCGTCAAGGTCTGAGACCGCGAATGTCTTCTGCTCCCCGGAAGAAAGATTCTTGAGGTTGATTTCCCCCCGTGCCATCTCGTCGCCCCCGACTATGGACATGAACGGTATATTCTTTTTGGCGGCATACTCGAACTGCTTCTTGAGCTTGCCGGACTCGTGATATATCTCGCACGGAATACCCCTGTTCCTCAAATTCTTGACAACTGGTATCAGGTACTTCAGCTCGCACTGGCCCATATTGGAGAACAGTATCCTGGTCGATGTCGTCACCTCGTCAGGGAAAAGGCCGAGTCCGCTGAGGACATCATAGATTCTGTCGGCCCCGAATGAAATCCCGACGCCGGACATTCCCGGCAGGCCGAAAATACCGGTAAGATTGTCGTAGCGTCCTCCTCCGCAGATGCTTCCTATCTGGAAATCCTTGGCCTTGACCTCGAAAATGGCCCCCGTATAATAGTTCAGTCCCCTCGCCAGAGACAGGTCCAGCTCCACCTCCTGTGACACGGATGCGGCATCAATCAGACCGAACAGTTCATCCAGCTCGTCCAGCCCCCTGAGGCCTTCCTCCGAGACAATCCCGGACGCGGAACCTCCGCTGCAGAGGGCACGCATTGCAGCCAGCTTGTCTGAAGCGGAACCAGACAATGTGAGGACAGGCTCAATAACCTTGACGGCCTCCTCTGTCAGCCCTTTTTCGAGCATTTCCGCCTCCACGGCCTCAAGCCCGACCTTGTCAATCTTGTCTATGGCTACCGTGATGTCTGTCATCTTGTCCGGAAAGCCAGAAATCTCGGCCAGCCCGGCAAGCACCTTGCGGTTGTTGATCTTGATACATACGCGCACCCCGAAAAGTCCGAACACCCTGTCGACTATCTGCACCAGTTCCAACTCGTTCAGAAGGGACTTTGAGCCTATCACATCCACATCGCACTGGTAAAATTCACGGTAACGGCCCTTCTGCGGCCTGTCCGCCCTCCACACCGGCTGAATCTGGTATCTCTTGAACGGGAATGAAATCTCTCCCTGATGCTGCACCGCATATCTTGCAAAAGGCACCGTCAGGTCATATCTCAGGCCCTTTTCGCATACCTTCAGGGAAAGCGCCTTGCTGTTGTACCGGTTCTCTCCCTCAGGAAGCCTGTATTCG
>JADIMJ010000109.1 GCA_017694835.1 Candidatus Cryptobacteroides gallistercoris | reverse complement strand
CTCGAAGCCTGCATGGTATGCTGACGGAGTGGCGATTCTCAAGGAGCTCTCAAGACTGGGGATAGAGTCGGAAGTCTATATGGAAAAGAGCAGGATACTGGACTTCCAGAGGAAGAAGACCACACAGAAGGTCAATCTCTACGAAAAGGTCCAGATACCTGGCTATCAGGAGGCCATCAGGAAAATAAAGAGATACATGGAGGATGAGGAGAACCTGACAAAGGCCGCATCCAAGATTGTAAAGAACAGGCATCAGACGGAAGAAGAGGAGGAAATGAGCAATGGTAATTGAGATGACCAAATATTCCTTCATTCTCCTGGAAGAGGAGACTGAAGGCTTTCTGCAGCATCTTCAGGAACTCGGTGTTGTGGACATCACAAGGTCTGCAAAGCCGATAGACCCGAAGTCTTCCGCCATGCTGGACGAGGCCGCCGCCAAGAGACGCGCGGTGTCCATACTCAAGAGGGCCGACTGGAAGGATGACCCGGACAAAGACGAAATAGAAGCCGCTGCCGCGGGAATCAGGCCGGAAGGAGACTACGCTTCTGCGGCAATCGGGGCATCAGCCAGAATCGCCGGGCTCAATGAAAGGCTCTCTGCCACGGAAAGGACCAGGAAAGCAAGGCTGCCGTGGGGAGACTTTGACATGAAGGCAGTGAAAGGACTTGAAAGCCAAGGACTGAAAGTCCGCTTCTATATGGTATCCAAGAAGGCCTTCCAGGAAAGCTGGGCTGAAATCTGCCCTCTGCAGGTGATTTCCGACAACGGCAGCAGCGTATGGTTTGTCACTGTCGGAGACATCAGCGGCTACAGTTTCCCTGTCAGCGAATGCCAGGCCCCGGAAGGCTCAGCCAAAGATGCGGAAGCGGAAGCCTGTGGCATCAGAAAAGAAATCATCAGGCAGAAAGCGCTGCTCCAGAGTCTGAAAGCCCATATTCCTGACATTCAGGAGGAATATGACAGGCTGCTGACAGAACTTGACTTCTATCTTGCCGACGCATCCGGAGAGTCAGCCGCAGAGAACAGGCTGAATGTCATGGAGGGTTTTGCACCGGCCGGGCTTGACGGAGAGCTCAAGGCCGAATTCGACAAGATGGGCATATTCTATATCGCAGAAAAGGCCACAGAAGAGGACAATCCGCCTATCAAGCTGAAAAACAACCGTTTCGCAAGGATGTTTGAAGTCCTGACGGGAATGTACGGAATGCCGGCATACAATGAATTCGACCTTACGGCAGTACTCGGGCCGTTCTTCCTTCTGTTCTTCGCCCTGTGTCTCGGCGACGCCGGCTACGGACTGCTGCTGGTGATCATCGGGGTAATCCTGAAAAAGAAAGTCAAGAGCATGGCATCACTTGCTCCGCTTGTAGTGACTCTCGGAATAGGCACATTCTTCATCGGGACGCTGCTGAATACATTCTTCGGATTCAGTCTCATAGACCAGGAGTTCCTTCCGGAATGGCTGAAAGCCTGCATCCGGCCGCTTCAGGGAGAAGTCGCCGGCTTCCCGGCAACAATGGTGCTTGCAATCGGCGTAGGTATCTTCAATATCTGCGTTGCGATGGTCATCAAGGCCTTGTGCTACACGCACAGGTTCGGACTGAAGAACACTCTCGGCACCTGGGGATGGACCCTTCTCATTGTTGGCGGGGTGATTCTCGCGGGCATAGCCATGACCGGGCTCCTGCAGTCTGAAGCCGTGAAATGGATATTCATCTCCCTGGCGATTGTATCCGGACTCGGTATATTCATTTTCAACACACCGGGAAGAAATCCTTTCATCAACATCGGCTCCGGACTCTGGGACACTTACAATATGGTGACAGGCCTCATGGGAGATACCCTGAGCTTCATCCGACTGTATGCTCTCGGCCTTGCCGGAGGAATGCTAGGTTCGACATTCAACACTCTCGGCGGGATGCTCATGGACAGCTGCCCGGTACCCGGGCTCAACTGGCTGCTTTTCGCCCTCATATTTGTAATAGGCCATGCCCTCAATCTTGCGCTGTCATGCCTCGGTGCCTTCGTGCACCCGCTGCGACTCACATTCGTGGAGTTCTTCAAGAACAGCGGCTATGAAGGAAGCGGCAAGCCTTACAATCCGCTTTCGGTAAAGAAAGAAGAGATATAGAATCCCGGAAAAGGGGAACAAGACAAGTAAAATACAACAAAACAATTATCTAATATCAAAACATTATGAACGAAATTCTCGGATATCTCGGATGGGGCCTCATGCTGGGCCTCGCCTTGGTAGGAAGTAGTATCGGTACTACAATCACAGGAAATGCTGCCGAAGGCGCATTGAAAAAGAATCCGGAGAAAGCGACGAGCTATATGATCCTTTCGGCCATGCCTGCCACACAGGGTCTCTACGGCTTCGTTGCATTCCTCATGTGGAAGATTCTCGGCATGGACTTCGTCGCACAGGGACCGCTCCTCTTCGGAGTAGGACTCGCCGTCGGCCTCGCCTGCCTTATCTCTGCAATACGCCAGGGACAGGTCTGCGCCAATGGTATCGTAGGGCTTTCACAGGGGCACAATGTCATGACCCAGACCATGATCTACGCCGCTTTCCCTGAGCTTTACGCCATCCTCGGCCTCATCGCCGCTATCCTCTGCGGCATTCTGTAGCCCGGGACTCCAGAAATCCCAAGAGGGTGACCCAAAAAGAATTCCACCTTTTGGGCCACCCTTCTTTTATGTAGACGACCATCAGTTTCATATCAGGCAAGCAATGAAAAAATACCGCCTGCTGCCATTGGCAGCAACAGCTGTAGCCGCCGCCACAGGATGCGGAGGACAGGAAAGAGAAAGACAGCCGAATGTCATAATCATACTTGCGGACGACCTCGGATGCGGGGATGTAAGCTGCCTCGGTTCCACGGTACTCAATACTCCGGGGCTGGACAGGATGTGCAGGGAAGGCCTCAATCTCACTGACGCCCACTCTGCGGCCCCGACCTCAACTCCGAGCCGGTATTCGCTTATGACCGGACAGTACCCGTGGAGGAACAGGGACGCTGAAATCCTTCCAGGAGATGCCAATCTGCTTATCCGTGAAGACCAGCCGACTCTCGCCAGGATGATGAAGGAAGCAGGCTACGGGACAGCAGCCATCGGGAAATGGCATCTCGGGCTCGGGAAAGGGAAAATCGACTGGAACAAGGAAATCACCCCCAATCCCAACAGCATCGGATTCGACTATTCATATATCATCGCGGCTACTGTCGACAGAGTGCCGACCGTGTATGTGGAAAACGGCATAGTCCCGGGCCTCGATCCAGAAGACCCGCTGCATGTGAGCTACACGGAGAATTTCCCCGGAGAGCCTACCGCCCTCACAAATCCGGAGATGCTGAAGATGAAATGGTCCGACGGGCACAACTGCTCGATTGTGAACGGCATTCCGAGAATCGGATACCAGAAGGGCGGGAAGTCGGCGTACTGGGACGACGAGACCATGGCGGATGTCTTTCTGGAAAAGGTCAAGGCATTCATCGGAGAAAACAGGGACAGGCCGTTTTTCCTGTACTACGGGCTGCATGAGCCTCATGTCCCGAGGACTCCGCACCCGAGATTCGCCGGGACAAGCGGGATGGGTCCGCGCGGAGATGCCGTGCTTGAAGCCGACTGGTGCGTGAATGAACTTCTGGACTATCTGGATGATACCGGACTCTCTGAAAACACCATAGTGATTTTCACAAGCGACAACGGGCCGGTGCTCGATGACGGATATGCCGACGGAGCAGCAGAGAAATGGGGAGAGCTCACCCCTGCCCTGCCTTATCGCGGAGGAAAATACAGCCTCTACGACGGGGGCACTCATGTCCCGTTCTTCGTCAGATGGACCGGACACATCAGCCCCGGATCGACATCTGATGCGCTTGTCTGCCAGATGGACCTCTTCGCCTCCCTTGCCGCACTTACGGGACAGGTGATTCCCGACAACCTTGACAGCCGGAACACACTTGACACATTCCTCGGGAAAAGCGACGAGGGCCGTGACGGGCTTGTACTCGGGTCCAACGGACGCCTTTCATACAGGCTCGGCGACTGGCACCTCATCCCTCCTTACGAAGGCCCGAAGCGGAACACCCCGAACATCGAGCTCGGCAATTCCTGCACATGGTCACTGTACCTGCAGAGCGAGGACATCCATGAAGATGTGAATCTTGCGGGAAAATATCCGGACAAAGTCAGGGAAATGCGTGACAGCCTGAGCAGAATTACGGGAGAGTGCTACAGATAGAATCCGGGATTATCTGGACACAGTCACCCTGAGGGGATGAGCCTGCGCATAGGCGAAGTCCTTGACGGCCTTTGCCCATGCTTCAGGAGACTCAATGCCGCCCTGACTCCATCCTGAACCTGTCCATACATCGAATCTCTTGCCCGGCTGGACTCGGGTCTTCAATACGGCATGCCCGTCCATTGTGGCTGCGCCCTCAACAGGCTCCTCGGCATCAATGACGAGCCCAACGGAAATATTGCCGTCCCTTTCAGGATCCGCACTGTCGGATGCCTTCTCGGTAAAGGCTATGAAATTGTCCCCGTCAGTCCTTGACACCACATCATGGAGAACGGCGCCGAGAACAGCCGGGATGGCGGAAGTATCCGGGGAGTCGAACCATGTGGATGTCTTGAGGAATCTTGAGTTGGCGTCAAGGGAAATTTCCTTCACTGCCGTGACAGGCTTTCCGTCCACATCAAAGGAGGAATATGTGAGTACAGCCTTTGTCCTTATCGGGCCGTTGCAGATTCTTTCCTGCCGGGTATAATTGTCCCCGATGACAATCTTCTCCCCGACATAGGGGGCGAGGGCCCCGCCGCCGAGTGTGTTGGCCACCTTGTAGCAGTCCATGCCGTCGCCATGGTTGTGGTGATAGTCGGCCCTGTCATACCATTCATCCACGATGAGCCTGTCCGTGCATTTCAGCCAGATGTCAGGACCGAATGTCCTCGGGTCAGAGAGGGCAGGGCCATATATTCTGCCGGCCACGAGATTGTTCTCATAGGCATAGTCATCTGCCCTTTCAGGCACATGCCGGCTGTATACAAGAGTGTCATACGGCTCCCTGACTCCGGCCTCGACTGTATATACCGCTGAAGCTCCGGCCTCAACGGTTGTCTGGAAAATGAGTTTCTGCTGCCCGTGCCTTTCCGTATACACCTGGGACGGGACCTGCCGGCCTGCCGCGTCCAGAACCACTGCATTGTCTGCTGTCAGTCCCCCTACCCCGGCGGCAAGAGCCGCAAAGTCAAGCTCGACCGTCTCGTCCGTGCGTGAGAGTCCGGAGTCATTCTCCACGGTCACTTTCACTTCCTTGCCCTGTGAGCAGGAAACAGCCATGGCTGCCGCAAGAGCCATGGCCATTGCTTTCATGTACATTTTCATTATTCAGTCAGGATTTCTGTGATTCTTTCATGAAAAATGGCTGATGCTACTGAGGCTGTTTGCCGATGTATGCGAGGATGCCCCCGTCGACATAAAGCACATGGCCGTTCACGAAATCAGATGCGGAAGATGCGAGGAACACTGCAGGACCCTTGAGGTCATCCGTTGTCCCCCATCTTGCGGCAGGTGTCTTGGCCACGATGAATGCGTCAAACGGGTGGCGGGATCCGTCCGGCTGACGCTCGCGCAGAGGAGCGGTCTGGGGGGTGGCAATATATCCCGGCCCTATGCCGTTGCACTGGATGTTGTATTCACCGTACTCGGACGCTATGTTCCTTGTCAGCATCTTGAGGCCTCCCTTTGCCGCTGCATAAGCGGAAACCGTCTCCCGTCCGAGTTCGGACATCATGGAACAGATGTTGATGATCTTTCCTCCGCCGTTCTTTATCATCGATGGAATCACCGCCTTGGATACGATGAACGGGGCATTGAGGTCCACATCAATCACCTGCCTGAATTCCTCCGCCTTCATTTCGGTCATGGGAATACGCTTGATGATGCCGGCATTGTTGACAAGTATGTTGATCGGACCGAGATCTTTCTCGACGGCGGCGACAAGAGCCCGGACCTGATCTTCTCTGGTCACGTCGCAGACATACCCTTTCGCATCGATGCCTTTTTCCCTGTATGAAGCCAGGCCTTTGTCGACCAGCTCCTGCCTTATGTCATTGAATGCAATCCTGGCACCGGCTTCCGCAAAAGCTGTCGCGATGGCGAAGCCGATTCCGTAGGAAGCGCCCGTCACAAGGGCGACCTTACCTTCAAGTGAAAAATTTACCATAATTTATAAAGTATAGAATTTAAACATCCTGTTTATTTCAAATCCGCCGTAGCGCAGGCGTCCATGTCCCCGTAGTCGAGATTTTCCCCGCACATGGCCCAGATGAAAGTATAGTTCCGGGTAGCGCAGGCCGCATGGATGCTCCATTCAGGAGAAATCACTGCCTGCTCCCCTTTCATCCAGATGTGCCTTGTCTCATCGGGCTGTCCCATAAAATGACAGACTGCCTGGTCCTGTGGAATCTCAAAATAGAAATATACCTCCATGCGGCGGTTGTGGGTGTGGGCCGGCATGGTGTTCCATGTGCTCCCGGGCCGGAGCTCAGTCATACCCATCTGGAGCTGGCATGTAGGAACCACTTCCTTGACCAGCATTCTGTTGATGACACGGTGGTTGCTTTCCTCCAGCGTCCCGAGTTCCATGTGCACGGCCTCTGCCCTTGTTGTCAGATGGTCCGGATATGCCGCATGCGCCGGAGAACTGCAGAAATAGAATTTTGCAGGATTCCTGGGGTCGGAGCTTCCGAAAGTCACCTTTCTGTCACCGCGGCCCAGATAGAGGGCTTCCTTGTATTCCATCCTGTATTCCTTGTCCCCTGCCCTGACGGTTCCCTGTCCTCCGACATTGAAGATTCCGATCTCCCTTCTTGAAAGGAAATATTCAGCCCTCAATATATCGAAAGGCTTGAGTTCAAGAACCTCCGCCACAGGCATTGCGCCTCCGGCAATCATTCTGTCATGCATTGTATACACGACATTGACTTCATCCGCAGCAAATACTTTTTCAATCAGGTAATGCTCCCTGAGCTGTTTTGTGTCATAATGCCTTGCATCCTGGGGGTGCGCGGCATATCTGACTTCTGTATTCATCTTCATGGTATAATATTTTTTCAGGAAATCTTCAGAAACAGTTTTGAATTTTTGAAAAAATCCGAAACTGTTTCTCAAATATAATTATAATTCCATCGGAATACAATATGCAATGGCATATTATTCTGACGCCGGCATCACAGGGTCACGCCTGTCTTGAAGATGGCTATTTCCGAATACCCGGAGCGTTCGTTGCAGACTTCGGTCCCGGAAGCCGCAGACAGGACGAAGTCAATGAATTCGTCATCCGTCTGTACCGGAGACTTGCCGTCCACGATGACTCCGGCATTGAAGTCTATCCACCCGGGCTTCTCTGAGGCCAGGCGTGAGTTCGTGGCAATCTTGGCCGTAGGCACAAAAGTGCCGAAAGGAGTCCCCCTGCCCGTGGTGAACAACACAATCTGGCATCCTGCTGCAGCAAGGGCCGTCGATGCGACAAGGTCGTTGCCCGGTGCGCTCAGAAGATTCAGCCCGCGGGCACGGAGCCGCTGCCCATACGAAAGGACATCCGTCACTTCCGAATGGCCGGATTTCTGGGTACAGCCCAGGGACTTTTCCTCAAGCGTGGAAATTCCGCCCGCCTTGTTTCCCGGAGAGGGATTCTCATATACAGGCTGGCCGTTGCGTATGAAATATTCCTTGAAATCATTGACCAGACGCACTGTCTTGTCAAATATGGACTTGTTCCTGCACCTTGACATGAGAATCGTCTCCGCCCCGAACATTTCCGGCACTTCAGTCAGGACGGCAGTTCCCCCTCTTGCAATCAGCCAGTCGGAGAATCTGCCGAGCAGAGGATTGGCCGTGATGCCGGAAAAGCCGTCAGACCCGCCGCACTTCAGTCCCACCTTCAGTTCCGAAACCGGGACATCTTCCCTGCGGTCCGAAGCGGTCGAGGCGGCTATCTTCCTCAGGAGACCGAGTCCGTACCCGACTTCATCTCCCTTTACCTTCTGCGCCTCCATGAACATCACCCTGTCGGAATCCACTTCCCCCACAAGTCCGCGGAAAGCGGACAACTGGTTGTTTTCACAGCCAAGCCCGACCACCAGCACTCCTGCGGCATTAGGATGATGTACCATGTCGGCGAGTATCTTCCTCGTATTCTCATGGTCATCACCGAGTTGGGAGCATCCGTAATTATGCGGGAACGCGACGGCCTTGTCCAAGGCCGGATAATTCCCTATTTCTTCAGAAAACAGGCTCTGAAGACGGCGCACGATTCCGTTGACACAGCCGACAGTCGGAATTATCCAGAGCTCATTCCTGATGCCTACTCCTCCGTCTCTCCTCCTGTAGCCCCGGAATGTGGCAGTCACTTCCGAAGCGGGCATATGGCATTCCACAGGACTGTACGAATAGTCCAGCACTCCGCCCAGATTGGTTTTCAAAACATTGTGGTCAATGAGGCAGCCCCTGGCGACAGACTTTGTCAGATGTCCTATCGGATACCCGTATTTGACCACATCCTCCCCTTCCTGCAGATCTTTCAGAGCCATCTTGTGTCCCGCAGGAATATTTTCCAGCACAGGCATTTCTGTGCCGTCGACAAGACAGATGTCGCCGGAAGCCACATCCGTGACTGCCACGGCGACATTGTCGGCGCTGTTAATCCTTATGAATCTGGCGGACATAGTCTATTTCAAAATTGATTCAACGGCTGCACGCATGCCTTCTTTCTGAATGAGGGCGAGGTCTGCGGCAAGCATGTCAGCAAGTCCGGGCAACAGATTGAGATTCTCACCCCAGAGCGATTCGGCCCCGAGCACTCCCTCGGCCACCATGCGGACATCCCCTCCGGCCCAGAGGTCCCTGAGCAGTGCGACTGTAGAAGCGTCATCAGCCGGCACAATCTCCGCATCGCCGCGCTTTCCTCCCTTATAATAAGTGATTATGGCGGCAAGTCCGAGGACAAGTCCCTCTGGAAGGGACCCTTTCCTGGCGAGATATGTCTTTAGGCCGGGCAGGTCGCGTGTCCTGTACTTAGGGAATGAATTCAGCATGATGCTGGTGACGAAATGCTTAACATACGGATTGACAAATCTCTCAAGAACATCATCCGCAAACTGTTTCAGTTCATCTTCCGGAAGGTCAAGTGTCTCGAGCAGCTCCCCGAACATCACCTTACGGACATATCTGCCGATGAGGGGATCCTCCACGCATTCCCTTACCGTGTCAAGCCCGGACAGATAGCCCACAGGAGAAAGCACCGTATGAGGACCGTTGAGCAGAGTCACCTTGCGTGCATGGTACGGGGCCTCGCTCGGCACGAAAAGGACATTGAGGCCGGCCTTGTCGGCAGGGAACTCCCGCTCAATTTCAGCAGGAGCCTCTATGACCCAGAGGTGGAAAATCTCTGCCTTGACCACCAATTTGTCATCATATCCGATACGGGCATGAATTTGGCCGATGGTATCTTTCGGGTAACCGGGCACAATGCGGTCTACGAGCGTACAGTATACCCCGCAGGCCTTCCTGAACCATTCCCTGAAGCCCTCGCCGAGATTCCACAGGTCAATATACTGTTCTATGCACTTCTTCAGTTCCTTCCCGTTGAGAAATATCAGTTCGCAGGGAAATATTATGAATCCCCGGGACATGTCACCCTTGAAATATTCATACCTGTGATACAGGAGCTGGGTGAGCTTGCCCGGATATGAGTATGCAGGCCTGTCTTCAAGCCGGCAGGAAGGGTCGAATGCGATTCCGGCCTCTGTCGTGTTGGAGACGACGAAGCGGATATCCGGGTTCTCGGCAAGGGCGAGGTAGCCGTCAAAGTCATGGTACGGATTAATTCCCCTGTTGATGACATCTATAAGGTCTATCGAATCTACGGCAGCACCTTTGCCGATGCCCTGGAGGTTGAGATGATACAGCCCGTCCTGCCCGTTGAGCATGTCCACCATGCCCTTCTCTATCGGCTGCACTACTACAACCCCTCCGTTGAATCCGGCCTTTTTGTCCAGATTCCAGATAATCCAATCCACGAATGCCCTGAGGAAATTGCCCTCCCCGAACTGTATCACCTTGTCCGGATACCTGCAGGCCTGGGGCGCTGTCTTTCTGTCAAGTTTTTCCATCATATAATAAATTTAGTCCAGTCTTAATATTGCCGGGTCCTCCAGGAACGCCGGAAACAAAAGTACAAAATTTCCGTGTCCGTTCACGGATTTTTTATACATTTGCCTGCGTTTGACAATTTTTCAATAATTTTTGACGAATATTGATACCGGAGACGGGGCATCAGGACGATATTTGCAGAAACCAAACAATACAGCAATGGACATAATATCCAAAGTCAGGGAAAATCTTGACGCCATAATCGACAGGAAATTCATCAACGATGATTTCATGCTTTCCAATGACTATGCACGCGAACTCTATCACGTGAGCGCCGAAAAAATGCCGATAATCGACTACCACTGCCATCTGGTGCCGGAGATGATTGCAAAGAACCATCAGTTCCGTGACCTTACTGAAGTCTGGCTCGGCGGCGACCACTACAAATGGCGCGCGATGAGAGGCAACGGAGTCCCTGAGGAATTCATCACCGGCAACAGGAGCAGCTACGAAAAATTCGAGAAATGGGCCGAGACAGTGCCATATACAATGAGAAACCCTCTGTACCACTGGACTCATCTGGAGCTTGCAAGAGTCTTCGGCATACATGAGCTCCTCAACCCTCAGACTGCAAGAGCCATCTATGACGAATGCACCGAAAAGCTGCAGACAGAGGAATACCGGGGACAGGCACTCATGAAAAGATTCAACGTCAAGGTAGTATGCACTACCGATGACCCGGTGGATTCCCTTGAATACCACCAATACATCAATGAGCATCCTTTCGGAGTGAAGGTACTTCCCGCATGGAGGCCGGACAAGTCCATGGCAATTGAAAAGCCGGGGTATGCAGAATACATCTCCAGGCTCTCGGAAGTATCGGGAGTGCAGATAACCGGATATCAGGACCTTCTCGACGCCCTGCAGAAACGCCACGACTTCTTCGGAGAAATGGGCTGCCGCCTGTCGGACCATGGCATAGAGAACTTCTATGCTGAAGACTTCACCGCGGAAGAGATTGACGTCATCTTCAGAAAAGCGCTGAAAGGAGAAGCTGTCACTGAAAAAGAGGTGCTGAAATTCCGAAGCGCGATAATGCTTGACTTTGCACGGATGGACTTCGGGAAAGGCTGGGTGCAGCAGTTCCATGTAGGCGCAATCAGGGACAACAACACAAGAATGTACAATATTCTCGGGCCGGACACAGGATACGATGCAATCCACGACGTGCAGTGCGCGGCGGCAGGACACAAATTCCTGAACAGACTCGCCATGGAGGACAAGCTGACGAAGACCATACTCTACAACCTCAATCCGAAGGACTACGAAGTATTTGCCACGATGGCCTATACATTCAACGACGGTACGGTTCCCGGCAAGATGCAGCTCGGTTCAGGATGGTGGTTCCTGGACCAGGAAGACGGGATGCGCAGGCAGATGAATGCCCTGTCGGCCCTCGGCCTGTTCAGCAGATTTGTAGGGATGCTCACCGACTCAAGGAGTTTCCTCTCCTATCCGCGCCACGAATATTTCCGCCGTATCCTGTGCAGCGTACTTGGGGAAGACCTTGAAAAAGGGAAGCTTCCGAAGAGCGAGATGCCGTTCATCCATCAGATGGTCAAGGACATCTCATACAACAATGCGGCAAGATACTTCAACTTCTGAATGACTCCTGTGCCATAACGGTCATCTGACTGCACCGGCAAAGAAAGCGTATATGGAATCCTGGACCGCCTGACCGCAGTGATGGCCCCCTTCTGAAAAGAAAGAGGAGAAAGCGGCCTTCTCTCCTGATTCCGAATATATTCCGGACATTTCAGCATAGGCTTCCGCTGCAGATGCGGCGGGGAACAGAGGGTCGTCAGTTCCGCTGACAAACAGCATCGGCTTGGGACAGATGAGACGGGCAATCTCCGGAAAATCAAGGCTGTCTCTCAAGGACGGAATCCGCATTGACAGATCCGAGACACTGGAACTGTCATAGTCAGCCTTCATGAGCATCCAGCATACCGCGGCCCCGAACTTTATGTCGTCAGAAAAAGCTGCCAGCAGCCAGCATCTGTGGGCCCCCATCGAAAAGCCGAAGGCTCCTACCCTGTCCCTGTCGACATAGGGCAGCGACGCAAGGAACGAAGCGCAGGCCCTGTCATCGTCCAGAATCTTCTCCGCCCATATACGGCCGTTCCGGGCGAGGCTGTCATACAGATGCCTCTGGCCTTCAAAGGCTGCGGCCTTGAACAGCCTGGCATCCGGATTCCGGGCATTGCCGGGGCCATCAGCCTCCCTGTCCTTCCCTGAGACTGACGGACTCCGGCCGAATGTCATTTCTGACCAGGCAAGGGCATCACGAGAACAGCGGTCTCCCCAATAGAGGGCGTCTGCCACAAGCACGACATACCCCCCTGCCGCAAGAGAATCAGCCATATATGCCCCGTCAAAATATTTGTCCGCCCATTGTGCCGACGAATTCCGCACACGGAGAGGCTCATCCGACGGCGGGCATGCCAGCTTCTCTTTACCGATGTCAAATCGTGCCCCATGATCGTGCAGCATCAGCACAGCCGGCAGTCTGTCCCCGGGACCATGGTCCGGGACAAGGAGATATGACTTTACCCTGTCTCCGTCAGCAACTGTCATCTCTATTGTCAGGCACTCGTATGTGCCCCTGTCCTCTGTACCGAGGACAAACATATCAGTTCTGTCGGCTTGCGTTCTGCCGCATCCGCAGAAAACAGAGGCGGCAACAGCCGAAAGAATCAGGCATACTCTCAGCAGAGTGACGGCAGCAGAGGATGTCACAGGCATCTATTCCATAAGTTTCCTGTACTTGAATCTTGCAGGAGCATCATTACCCATCCTCTTCTTCCTGTTCTCCTCATATTCAGAATACGAGCCCTCGAAGAAATGGACATGGGCATCGCCTTCAAACGCAAGGATATGCGTGGCTATCCTGTCAAGGAACCATCTGTCATGGGATATGACGACAGCACATCCGGCAAAATTCTCAAGTCCTTCCTCAAGCGCCCTGATTGTATTGACGTCGACGTCATTGGTCGGTTCGTCGAGGAGAAGCACATTGCCCTCGTCCTTCAGAGTCAGTGCAAGATGAAGCCTGTTCCGTTCACCCCCGGACAGTATTCCGCAAAGTTTTTCCTGATCCGCCCCCGAGAAATTGAATCTTGACACATACGCACGCGCATTGACATCCTTCTTGCCGAGCTTTATGAAATCAAGCCCACCTGAAATGGTTTCATATACGGTCTTCTCAGGGTCAATGCTCTTGTGCTGCTGGTCAACATAGGCAAGCTTCACGGTCTCCCCGATTGTGATTGTTCCTGAATCAGGTTTTTCAAGCCCCATAATGAGCCTGAAGAGGGTGGTCTTTCCGGCTCCGTTCGGGCCGATGACACCGACAATGCCGGCAGGAGGAAGCACGAAGCTCAGATGCTCGAACAGAAGCTTGTCTCCGTATGCCTTGGAGACATCATTGAATTCAATGACCTTGTTGCCGAGCCGCGGCCCGTTCGGGATATATATTTCAAGGCTTGCCTCCTTTTCCCTTGCATCGGCGCTGGCAAGCTTCTCATAAGCTCCAAGACGAGCCTTTGACTTGGCCTGCCTGGCCTTCGGGGCCATCCTCACCCACTCAAGCTCCCTTTCCAGCGTCTTTCTCCGCTTGCTCTCCTGCTTCTCCTCCATGGCAAGCCTACGGCTCTTCTGTTCGAGCCATGAGGAGTAGTTGCCTTTCCACGGAATGCCTTCTCCCCTGTCCAGTTCAAGAATCCAGCCTGCGACATTGTCCAGGAAATACCTGTCATGGGTCACAGCTATCACGGTACCCTTGTACTGGCGGAGATGTTCCTCGAGCCATTGTATGCTTTCGGCGTCAAGATGGTTGGTCGGCTCGTCAAGCAGGAGCACGTCCGGCTGCCTGAGAAGGAGACGGCACAAGGCGACCCTTCTTCTTTCACCGCCGCTGAGAGTTGCCACCCTGGCATCCGGAGGAGGACACTGCAGGGCATCCATGGCCCTTTCCAGCATCGAATCCACCTCCCAGCCCCCGCAATGCTCTATCTTCTCCGTCAGTTCCCCCTGCCTCTCTATGAGGGCGGCCATCTCGTCATCAGACATGGGCTCGGCAAACTTCATGCTCACCTCTTCGTACTCCTTCAGCAGATCCATCACCTCCTGCACGCCTTCCTGCACCACCTCTATGACTGTCTTGTCCGGATCCATCTGCGGCTCCTGCTCAAGATAGCCGACGGAATAGCCCGGAGACCAGACCACTTCCCCCTGATATGCAGTCTCTACGCCGGCGATGATTTTCATCAGCGTCGACTTTCCTGAGCCGTTGAGCCCTATGATGCCGATTTTTGCCCCGTAGAAGAAAGACAAATATATGTCCTTGAGTATCACTTTATTGTTATGAGGGAGCACTTTACCCACCCCATTCATTGAAAATATTATTTTCTCGTCTGCCATAAGAACGGTTTTGATGTTAAGGTCACAAATATAAGCCTAACTTTCCGATTTCTCAAACTGCTCCCCGCCCATGAACCTCTGTCTGCGGCACCATTCGCCGGGGGATTCGTGCATCAGGAGCTTGAACGCCATGTTGTATGAAGCCACGGTATGGAAACCGGACATCTCCGCCAGCTGGCTGACCTTAAGACGCGGGTCTGCCCTGAAAAGCTCCATCGAATATCTTACCCGATGATAATTGACATACTGGCAGAAATTCTTTCCTGAACACAGATTGATTGACTTGGAGACATACAGTTTATTCGTATAAAGTTCCCTTGCGATGTCCGATATGGTCAGGTCGCTGTCCAGATAAGGCTTCTTGTCTTCAAACAGGGCATTGAGCCTTTCATAAGTTGTACGGTAGCCGGCATCAGGCCCGGGCTTTCCCCCGGGAGGATGCAGGACCTGCTCCATCCTGCCGGAAAAATCAGGTTCGTATCCGTCATAAAGTATGAAGACCGAGTCCCTTCCGGCCCTCCGGTACAGGCCAATGTGCAGAACCGTCATCCCGGCCGCACAGAAAAGGGAAAGGAACTGGCGCACAAAACCGTCAAATGCCGTTGCTGAAATGCCGAGAAAAGCAAGGGAAAGGAACAGGATGCAGAAATGTCCCGTCACGACGGCATGTGCATACTTTCTGGCAGTCATCCCTTTCAGGAACCGCCTTATGTCAGAAAAATCCGAAATGGCCCTGACAAGGCAGTACAGAATCATCGAGACCGACAATACGGCAGTCATATGCGCCGGTCCGCCGTCCCCGGCCTCCTCCGGCAATGCAATCCTCATGACCGAAATCCCGACGGCCAGCACAAACAGCACGGAAGCCAGCACGGCCATGGGAATTTCTTCCTGATACCTCGCCCCCGCAGATTCGGACACCAGTATTATCATTGATGACAATGCTATGTCCAGGGACATCGAACAGTATATTGACTTGTGGAAAGCTAAGCCCGAAAGCACCAGGGCGACGGCGCCGACAAAGGACAGCAGCCGGAAAATGGACATCCCCCGTATCCCGTGCCTGACTGCATGGAATATGAAATCAGATATCATGACGATATATACACACGATATGACCGCTCCCGCACATAATGATACTGAATCATTGCCAAATATTACTTCCATAAGTCAATCAGTGTAGAAATTTCCCATGTGCAAAATTAAACAAAAAGCCTCTCCCGGATATACTTCAGGAGAGACTCTCTTTAAATTTTTCTCTTTTTTGCCAATATTTCTCTTTTTATATGGAATCAGGTTTGGCCTGTGCTATCTTTTTCTGCTTTTTTCCGGATTTTACCTTGATTGTGTCAAATCCCTTGCCGAATACCCCCATTACATTCGTGACAGAAAGGAAGGCATCAGGATCTATTGTCTTCACATACCGGAGCAGCAGATTCAGGTCGGTTTTCCTGGTCATTACCATGATTACCTGGCTCTCTTCCTTGGTATACCAGCCCTCGGCGTGTATGATGGTCACTCCCCGCTTCATGTCCTCCACAATGGAATCTGCAATCTCCGCATATTTCTTCGAGAAGATGAACACCTGCACCGACTGCTTGGAACCGGACAGATACAGGTCGACGGCATATCCGGACACGGTGATCATAATCAGGCCATAGACAGACGTGGCCAGCTTTTCCGGGAAAGGCACCAGCCCTCCGGCTGAAGTATATGACGGGAAAAGCATGGATGACAATATTATGACCACATCCATCGCCAGAATAAGCTTTCCGGGGGAAATGTTCCTGAATTTGCCGACTATGAGGGCGATGATGTCAGTCCCTCCGGTGCTGCCGCCGTATGAAATGGAAATGCCGATGCCCACGCCGCTGAGGATGCCGCCGATGACGGTGCACAGGAGCTTGCCGTTTGAGACAGCCAGTTCCTGAGTGATATATTCAGGGATGAGCGGAGGCAGGACATTGAGCATGACTGACGCAAAGATGATTGCATATATCGTCTTGCTCCCGAATCCTGTGCCGAGTATCCTGAATCCTATGAGCAGGAGAATGAGATTGATGACAAAATATGAATATCCCATCGGAATACCCGTCGCATAGAATATGATGGCGCTCAGTCCCGACACGCCTCCTCCCACCAGATTGTTGGGAATCAGGAAGACTGTCCAGCCGAGCACATATGAAAGCAGCCCGACTGTAATCAGGAGGTATTCCTTCGCGGATATCCAGAATGATGTTTTCAAAGCCGTCATTTAAGTTCCTTCTTTTTGTTCTTGCGGTCAATCCCGGTCTTCATCTCATCAAAGCCTTCACCATACACGTCGCTTGCCGACGAGACGGACACGAAGGCCGACTGGTCTATGCTCTTGATGATTGACACCACGGCATGCAGCTCATATCTGCGCACGATTACCAGGAGAACATTGCTGTCTGCCTTGGAATACCATCCCATGGACCTGATTGCCGTCACGCCCCTGTTCATGGTCAGGATCCTGTCTGCTATTTCCCTGTATTTTGAGGAAAATATCAGCACCTGCACTGAGGACTTCTGCCCCAGGAGCACAAAATCCACCATGAAGGAGAATGTTATCATCACCACATATCCGTATATCATATCCTCTATGGTCTTGCCGGGCACAAGAAGAATTGAGGCAATGATGAATATGTCGGAATAAAGGTAGACTTTCCCCGGCGAGACAGGCCAGTATTTGTTGATTACCATCGCGGCTATGTCTGTTCCCCCCGTACTTCCTCCCTTCATGAGAACTATGCCTATTCCCAGGGCCTCGAGCGCGCCTCCGACCACAGCCACAAGGAATTTCTCGTCAAAGTCGACATTCCACCCCAGTTTCGGGAAAACATCGAAGAGCACCGTCGACAGGATGATGATGTAGATGGTCTTGAAGCCGAATGCCTTTCCAAGGGCCATAAAGCCTATTATCAGCAGTATCGCATTCAGCACGAAGAATGACACCGACACAGGAATGGTTTCATTTGATGCAAAATACACGATTGTACACAGGCCTGTACCGCCGCCGCTTGCAATACCGTTGGGAATGAGAAACGATGTCCACGCGAGCACATAGATGACTGTGCCGAACGTCAGTATCGAATACTCCTTGAGGATTGAGAAAAAATTCTTCATGCTGCTATTGCTTTACCACTACATTGACGATTTTTCCGGGGACGACAATCATTTTGGAAATGTTGCCTCCGGCCACATATTTCGGAGTGAGTTCATGCGCCCTGACCTTTTCCTCCACTTCTTCCTTCGTCATTGCCTTCGGGAGGTCGACCGTGAAGCGCGTCTTGCCGTTGAACGACACCGCATAGGTGCAGACAGCCTCCTCGGTATAGGCCGGGACATATTCGGGGAACTGTGCGAAACTGATGCTTTCCCTGTGTCCGAGAGCCTCCCACAATTCTTCGGAAATATGCGGGGCAAACGGAGACAGAAGCACCACAAGCGGCTCCAGCACGGCCCGTTTGCTGCACTTGTGCTCATAAAGTTCATTCACGGCTATCATGAATGCGCTGACGGCAGTGTTGAAGGAAAAGTTCTCGATGTCCGTCCTGACCTTGAATATAAGCTTATGAAGAGTCCTGAGCTCTTCAGGAGTCGGTTCTGCCTCCGTGACAAGGAAGGCGTCCCTGTCATAGAAGAGCCTCCATACCCTCCTGAGGAAACGGTGCACACCGTCGATTCCCTTTGTGTCCCACGGCTTGGACTGCTCGACAGGCCCGAGGAACATCTCATAGAGGCGCAATGTGTCTGCCCCGTATGTGTCGCAGACAGTGTCCGGATTGACCACATTGTACATGGACTTGCTCATTTTCTCAACCGCATGCCCGCAGACATATTCTCCGTCTTCAAGAATGAATTCAGCATTGCCAAAATCCGGCATCCACCTGCGGAAGGCATCCAGGTCTAGCCTGTCATTGTGCACTATATTCACGTCCACATGGATTTCAGTCGTCTCGTAGCTGTCCTTGAGTCCGTATGAGACGAATGTATTGGTCCCGACAATCCTGTAGACGAAATTGGAACGGCCCTGTATCATCCCCTGGTTGACCAGTTTTCTGAAAGGCTCTTTCTCGCACACATATCCGAGGTCATACAGGAACTTGTTCCAGAACCTCGAATAGATGAGATGGCCGGTGGCGTGTTCCGTGCCGCCTACATAAAGGTCCACATTGCGCCAGTATTCATTTGCCTCCCGGCTCACGAGGGCGTTGTCGTTATGTGGGTCCATGTACCTCAGGTAATAGGCGCTGCTGCCCGCAAATCCAGGCATGGTGCTCTTCTCTATCGGGCAGCCGTCCACATCCCAGTGCTCCGCACGGCCGAGAGGAGGCTCTCCCGTCTCAGTAGGGAGATACTTGTCCACCTCAGGAAGTTCCAGAGGAAGACTCCCGAACGGCATCGGCACGGCAATTCCGTCCCTGAAGTATATCGGGAAAGGCTCGCCCCAGTACCTCTGCCTTGAAAATATCGCGTCACGGAGCCTGTAGTTTATTTTCCTGCGTCCGATTCCGTGCGACTCCACATAGTCGATTGCCGCAGGAATCGCATCCTTCACAGACATTCCGTCGAGGAATCCTGAATTGCACATTATGCCTTCCTTGGCATCAAATGATGACTCGCTCACATCGCAGCCTTCAATCAACGGAATGACAGGAAGGTTGAAATGTCTGGCAAAGGCATAGTCCCTGCTGTCATGGGCCGGCACGGCCATTATGGCTCCTGTCCCGTAGCCTGCCAGAACATATTCCGAAATCCATACCGGCACCCTGTCACCGGTAAGCGGGTTCACCGCATAGGAACCGGAAAAGACTCCGGTGACCTTATGTGCTTCGGCGAGCCTTTCCCTCTCGGTCTTCTTCTTTGCGTAGGCAAGATATTCTTCCACAGCCTCCTTCTGTTCCGGGGAAGTCAGTTTCTCCACCCATTCGCTCTCCGGGGCAAGCACCATGAAAGTCACGCCGAAGACAGTGTCCGCCCTCGTGGTGAATATGGTCATGTCATACTCCTTGTCCCCGTTATATGCCCTGAAGACCATTTCAGCACCCTGTGAACGCCCTATCCAGTTCCTCTGCATGTCCTTCAGGGAATCAGACCAGTCCAGATCCTCAAGGTCATCCAGCAGCCGGCCGGCATACGCCGACACCCTGAGCTGCCACTGGGTCATCTTCTTCTGCTCCACAGGATAGCCGCCGCGCACCGAATATCCTTCCTTCACTTCGTCATTGGCGAGGACAGTGCCGAGCTTCGGGCACCAGTTGACTGAAGTGTCCCCCTGATAGGCTATGCGGTAATTCATCAGCACATCCGCCTTTTCCTTCGCGGACATGGAATTCCACCGCTCTGCCGTGAAGGAAAGCTCTTCAGTGCATGCCGCATCCACGCCTTCAGTCCCGTTCTCCGCAAAATGTTTCTCCAGTTCCTCTATGGGACGCGCCTTCTGAAGCCTGTTGTCATAATAGCTTCCGAACATTTTCAGGAAAGCCCACTGAGTCCATTTGTAGTATTTCGGGTCACAGGTGCGTATTTCCCTCGACCAGTCGAACGAGAACCCTATCCGGTCAAGCTGCTCCCTGTAGCGCGCGATGTTCCTGGCCGTAGTCACTGCAGGATGCTGGCCTGTCTGTATGGCATACTGCTCCGCAGGCAGCCCGAAGGCATCATACCCCATCGGATGAAGCACATTGAAGCCGCAGAGCCTCTTGTATCTGCTGAAGATGTCACTGGCAATATAGCCGAGGGGATGTCCCACATGCAGCCCTGCCCCCGACGGATAAGGGAACATGTCAAGTACATAATACTTCGGCTTCGAAGAATTCTCTTCGGCCCTGAAAGTATGGTCAGCCGCCCACCGCGCCTGCCATTTCTTCTCTATTTCGTTGAAATTGTATTCCATTTCCTTATATGATTTGTCATGTTGTAGCGACAGTATTCTTTCCGTCATTTTTTCAGAAGTCTTCCGTTTATGCCGAAACCTCCGTTCTTCTCAAGCCTGAACTCCACGGGAACGGACATGGAAGTACGGACTTTCTCCCCGTTCATCCTTCCAGGCCTCCATTTGGGCGATGCAGAGATGACCCGCAGGGCCTCGGCGTCAAGCAGAGGGTCGGCGCTCCTGGTCACATGCACATCAGTGACATTGCCGGACTTGTCGATTATGAAGTCCACCACTACCCGGCCCTGGATTCCGTTCCGCACGGCCTCCTTCGGATATTTCAGATACTGGTACACCCATTTCTCCAGGAACTGCCTCGGGTCGGGACTGTTCAGGAACATAGGCCGCTGGTCACAGTCATAATACGCGACCACATCGTCGTCCGCCGGCTTCGGGTCAGGGACTGAGCTCTCTCCGAATGCCAGTTCAAGCCCCGTATTGGCAAGGGCTTCCGTGAAATTATATATGTACTCCAGTTCCCTCTCCATCATTCCGAAGTCTATTATCGACCATGTGTCCTTCGGGGTGTTGTGTTCCGGATAACGTCCTGTGGTGAATGTCACCGACGGTATTTCTTTCGCATAGAAGGCCCGGTTGTCGGAAGGATATATCTCATATGTCACGAGTTCGGGCTGCACGGGCTGAAGTTCCGCCGACACGGACGACACAATCGCATTGAGGACGGGATTGGACGCCGTATAAGCATAGAAGCCGCGGTCACCTGTACCCAGCATGTCCAGATTTATCATCGCGTCTATGTTTCCTGAATCCGAAAAAGAGCGGTTCAGGAAATACCATGCACCCGCATAAGTCTCGGAGGAAGCCCCGAAAGCGACAAAAATGACAGAACGCCTGAACAAAATCGAGTTGGTCGCCACCTTGCCTGCAAGTTCCGCCATCATCGCAAGTCCCGACGCATTGCCGTTGGCACCGTAGTATATCTGCTCGACTGGCTGGCCGTCCACAGTCATGCTGTTGGTGCCGAGATTGTCCAGCCTGGCACCGACCACAATATACCTGTCCCTGAGTTCCGGGTCATACCCCTGCACAAAACCGGCCACATTCCTTGAAGTAAGCGTGTCGGCCCCGTCGGCAGATATTCCGAACATGTCGCCTTCTTCCGGGCTCAGCATGTCCACACCGTACCCCTTCAGACAGGAATACATGTATGCCGCGGCATCCTTTTCCCCGGCGGACCCGGCCTTCCGCCCCTCAAGCGCAGCCGCTGAAAGATATCCCACATGTTCCTTGAATGCGGTCACAGTCTCGCTGTCATACAGCCCGGCATATCCGGCCCCGTCCCTGTATTGGGAATAAGCCGGACAAGCAAGGAGCACAGACATGGCCAGGGCGGCCGAAGCCGCGGCCCTATATGAAATCTTCATCTTCATCATTCATTTACCAGAATCCACACATCGTCAGGACAGAATGTCTCCGCCTTGACCTGCCTCAGGGAACTCAGTACATCCCTCAGATTGTCGGAAGGCATTATGCCGACTGCATTGAAGCCGTTTCTGAAATTTATCAGAGTCGGGACATATCCGGACGCAGACACTTCCCCGAGAAACACTTCCGCATTGGAGCGGTCGAGGAAAGAGCCGACAACAATGTAGTATCTGGCCTCGAGCCTTGTGGTGAAAAGTCCGCCCATCTCCGAAGGATTGAGTATCGTACCGTTCATCTGCCGGAGAGAATCAAGGACAGAAAGCGAGTCGGCCAGCATTTTCTCCACACGGCGCAGAGAATCTATCCTGGCCTGGTGCTCAGCCTCCTTTTCCGCCATCATCTCCGCCCTCATCCGGTCCAGTTCAGCCGCCGTCGGACGCCCGGCCATACGCCGGAACATGTCACAGCCGGAAAAAAGCAGGGCCGAGGCAAGCAATACCGATATCACCGTCCTGTTCATATTATGTCTCATTAGCATATCCGTGCAAATTTAACCAATATATTATCCATGACAAAAAATATTAAAAGAATCCTCTGTCCGGAAAGAGCCGTGAAAGAATTTTTGAAAAATTTCAAAACTGCACCTAAATTTGCAGGACAATATCATTGCCCTGCCGGCATTGATGTACGGGAGCCTTATGAATACTGCGCAGTTTTTTTTCATAGTTTTGTCCTGCTGCATGCCTGCGGCCATGTACGGCAGCCCGGACCGGGGCAGCCTCCGCGCACATCCTGAACATGAAGGACAGGCAGAGACTGCCGCCGTCACAGGACACTGCGGGCCGCGGACAGATGACAGGAAACTCATTGAAGACGCCCTTGCACATGGCCCCCGCCCGCTCAGGACAGCGGACACTGCGACATTCGTATTCATCGGGGATGTCATGCTGCACTCGGCCCAGCTGGAAAACGCCCATGGCAGACATAAGGAACTGCACGGCGAATCATCCCCGGACTGTGACAGCGCATACGACTTCACCCCGTACCTCGAAGAACTCAAAGAAACGATTTCCGGTGCGGACATTGCCGCCGCAAACATGGAATTCGCACTTGCCGGGCCGCCGTTTTCAGGATACCCGTCATTTTCTGCCCCCGACTCGTATGCCGGATATATCAGGGACTGCGGAGCAGACATTTTCCTCACGGCCAACAACCACATATGCGACAAAGGCGCCTCCGGCATGGAGCGCACAATGTCCGTATACAGGCATATGGAAGACTCCGGACAAATACATGTGACCGGATGCACGGGCACGCAGGAAGCCTGGCCGCCGGAAATTCTGTTCCTGAGAGTCAGGGGCATAAAGACGGCATTCCTGAATTTCACATACGGCACGAATGTCCCGGCGGCAGGAAAATACAGGCTGAACATGCTCCGGAAAGACAAAGTAAGGCAAGCCCTGCAGAAAGCCAGGGACGAAGGGGCGGAATTCATCGTGGCCCTGCCGCACTGGGGTGAAGAATACCATCTGAAACATTCGGAAGCCCAGGAAGATATGGCAAGATGGATGGCTGAAAACGGAGCCGACGTCATCATCGGCACCCATCCCCATGTCATCCAGGACTGCGACACGATAATGGTCCGGACCGCAGACGGGGAAAAGCATGTGCCTGTCATATATTCCCTCGGCAACATCATATCGAACATGAGTGCGGCAAACACACAGGCTGGCCTGCTCCTCAGGATGACCGTAGTCAGGAATCATGACGGCAGCACCGCAATCCTCCCGCTTGAACTCATGTACACCTGGTGTTCGCTGCCCGGCAGGCTTACCGACAGCCACAAGACCATATTCCTGGAGGACGGCCTGCAAAGGCGCCGCGAATGGCAGGACAGCCGGGAATGGACAAAAATGAAAGACACATATCACAGACTAACGGAAATAAACGCCAGATGAAGAAGACCATCAGACTAGAGGCAATTGACCCGCTTGAAATCTATGGGGCAGGCAACAGAATCCTTGAGGCATTGTGTTCATATTTCCCCCGGCTCAAAGTTGCAGCCAGAGGCACCGAAATAAATCTTGAGGGAAGCGACCCGGACACCGTGGAATTCGAGACCAAACTCAACATGCTGATTGAACGGCGGCTGCACAAGACGGCTCTCTCGCCATACGATGTGGAAGACATTTTCGACGGGGAATCAAGCCCTGACCGTTTCAGGCTGGACGGGGAATCCACAATCGTACACGGCAATGACGGGAAACCGATAAAGGCAAGGAACAGGACACAGCAGGAAATGGTGAGGGCGTATTTCGAAAATGACCTGATATTTGCAGTCGGACCTGCGGGGACCGGAAAGACATACATCGCGATTGCCCTTGCCGTCAGGGCTCTTAAAAACCGCGAAATCAGGCGCATCATTCTCACCAGACCCGCCGTTGAGGCCGGGGAAAGGCTGGGATTCCTGCCGGGAGACCTGAAGGACAAGCTGGATCCCTACCTGCAGCCCCTGTACGATGCTCTTGAAGACATGATTCCGTCAAAGAAGCTTCAGGACTTCATGGCTGACGGCACAATACAGATTGCACCTCTCGCATATATGCGGGGACGGACCCTCGACCGCGCCTGCGTCATTCTCGACGAAGCCCAGAACACCAATCTCGGACAGCTCAAGATGTTCCTTACAAGAATGGGCAGGGACGCAAAATTCATCGTCACAGGCGACGCATCCCAGATAGACCTTCCGCACAAGGAGGATTCCGGTCTGCTGAAAGGGATAGAGCTCACGAAAAATATAAAGGGAATCAGTACCGTCTTCTTCAATAATGAAGACATAGTCAGGCATCCGCTCGTGTCAAAGATTGTCAAGGCATTCGAAGGACAATAGAAGGGCAATGGAAGGACAATAGAAGGACAATAGAAGGGCGGCCCGAAAGTCGATGGACTTGTACGGGCCGCCCTTTTTCCTGCTTCAGGAAAGGCAACTGCTATTCAACTGTTCCTGAAGTCACTATAGCATTGTATTTCCTGTAGTTCTCACCGTATTTAGGATCCGGATCAGTACTGAACCTGTAATAGATGTTCTTGAGATACTCGGCGATGCTTATCTTGATGTTCTGGTCCTTTGTGACTGTGAAGGCCTTTTCAAACGGCTCTATCGCACTCTTGAGCGAAATCTCGAACTGCTCTACGAGAGCATTGTACTTTGCATCGTCAAATTCATTCTGGGCCTCTTCCTGAAGTTCAAGGGCACGGTCATAATACATGATTCCAATGCCGATGAGACCGAATTCATATTCCGGATTGATTTCATTTGACTTCAGATAGGCAGCCTCAGCCTCGGCATATTTCCCGAGTTCCTTATAGATGTTGCCCTCGACATAATAGAGGGATGCGTTGTTCGGCTCATTCTCCTTTGCCTTGTTGATAAGCTCAAAGAGACGCTGAGGATTGTCGCCTGTCCCGATATAGTAATTGATGAGACCGATGAGGATGCTCTGGCTCTGAGGGAATTTCTCGAAGCCTGTCTCGAAGGTGCTCACGGCAGCAGTAGTGTCGGCAAGATTCAGCTGACAGTCGGCAAGCTTGGCATATACCTCGCCGTCTTCATAATATCCGGCTTCGATGCAGGTGCCGAACCAGTCTGCGGCTGACTTGTAGTCCTTAGTCATCCATGCGGTGAATCCGGCATTGTAGGAAGCGACGGTATCAATCTCGCTGACCGGCTCGGCGGCAACGGCCTCCGCTGCATCCGCAAAGGCAGCGCTTGCCTTCTTCATGTCACCGAGGAGATACCAGTTCATGCCTTCGTTGAGATATTTTGAGGAAATGTTCTTGATTCCTGCCACGACATCCTTGGTCTTGCTTCCCTTGGCGTCAATCTTATAAGCCTCCTGATATGCAGCATAGGCTTCGGCGAGGGCATCCTCAAATACAGGCTTGGTCACCTCAATGACAGAAAGGACTCCGGCCGCATTGAAATAATAGTTCCTTGTCTCATATACCTGCTTGGTATATGTCTCGCCTGCAAGGGACACGGTCTCTGTCGAGAGAGGCTTTTCATTGCCCATGATAAGGGCAAGTTCCTGCTGGCCGGCACCGACCCATGCATTTCCCATAGGCGAATCATACGCATCGACATAAGCCGAGGCAAGCTTCAGCCATGTCGCAGGTTTTACGGCCTTCTTCGGATTCTCCGTTGCGGCCTTGGCAGACTCCACTGCTTTTTTGGCATCGGCAGGCGATTTCACCTGGGCATCAGCCACCTGTACGGAAAGAAGTACAGCCAATGCGATAAGAATACGTTTCATTGTTCAAAAATTTATCAGTTAATATTGGACCTTAAATTGTCAGCCATTGGAGGAAAGGTCAGTTTTCATCCCCTTCCGCTGTCTTGTTTACGGCGGACACCGCTGCTATGGCATCCCCTTCCCTTATATTTATCAGACGGACGCCCTGCGTTGCACGGCCTGCCACCCTGATGTCTGACACGGCCATGCGTATGGTGATGCCGGACCTGTTCATAATCATCAGGTCATTGTCGTCAGTCACATTCTTGATGGCCACAAGCTTGCCCGTCTTCTCCGTGATATTGAGAGTCTTCACTCCTTTGCTTCCCCTGCTGGTGATGCGGTATTCATCGAAATCCGAACGCTTGCCGTAGCCGTTTTCGCTTACAACAAGGACAGTATGCGACGCGGCGTCTTCCGCAGAAGGATTGTAGCAGATCATCCCGACCACTTCATCGCCGTCATCAATATTGATTCCACGGACACCGGATGCGGTACGGCCGAGAGGCCTTGCATCAGCCTCGTCAAATCTCACGCAGCGGCCGTTGCGGCCTGCAAGGAGAATCTGGCTGTGCCCGTCCGTCATGGCGGCCTCCAGCAGTTCATCCCCGTCGCGCACCGTTATGGCATTGACACCGCTGGTCCTCGGTCTTGAATATGCCTCAAGGGAGGTCTTCTTTATGATTCCGCGCTTCGTCGCCAGGACGATGAAGTTGTCGTTCACATAATCAGTGTCCTTGAGATTCTTCACATTGATATATGCCTTGACCTGGTCCCCCGGTTCGATGTTTATGACATTCTGGAGAGCCCGGCCCTTGGATGCACGGGAACCTTCGGGTATTTCATACACCTTGAGCCAATAGCACCTTCCGTTCTGTGTGAAGAGAAGCATTGTGCTGTGCATGTTGGCGACATAGATGTGCTCCACAAAATCCTCGTCCCTGGTGGTGCTGCCCTTTATGCCCACACCGCCGCGGTTCTGCGTCCTGTATTCGGAAAGGGCGGTGCGCTTGATGTAGCCCAGATGAGAAATCGTTATGACCACATCCTCATCCGGATAGAAGTCCTCCGGATTGAACTCATCCGCAGCGAGGGCTATTTCCGTCCGCCGCCCATCACCGAACTTTTCCTTCAGCCTCATGGTCTCGTCCTTGACGATGTCCATCTGGCGGTCATAGCTTGCAAGCACCTCCTCGCAGTAATTTATGAACTTCATGAGTTCATCATATTCGCTCTGGAGCTTCTCTCTCTCCAGTCCGGTAAGCTGGCGGAGCCTCATCTCGACGATGGCCGTGGCCTGTATATCCGTGAAGCCGAATCTGGCCATGAGCTCATCCTTTGCATCCTGGACAGTCTTCGAAGACCTTATGATATTTATTATCTCGTCGATTATGTCAAGGGCCTTGAGCAATCCCTCGAGTATGTGTGCGCGCTTGCGGGCCTTGTCGAGGTCAAACTTTGTCCTGCGCACAATCACGTCATGCCTGTGGCGGACGAAATATTTGATCAGGTCCTTGAGGTTCAGCGTCCTCGGCCTTCCGTTCACGAGAGCGACATTATTGACGGAAAAGCTTGACTGGAGCGGAGTATATTTGAAGAGCATGTTGAGGACGACATTGCTGTTGGCATCCTTCTTGAGCTTTATCACGACCCTGACCCCTTTTCTCGTGGTCTCGTCATTGACATAGGCTATCCCTTCTATTTTCTTTGCCTCCACGAGTTCGGCGATCTTCTCTATCATCTCACGCTTGTTGACCATATATGGGATTTCCGTCACCACTATGGTCTCGCGCCCGGACTCGCTCACCTCGATTTCGGTCTTCGCCCTGATGACTATCCTGCCGCGTCCGGTCTCAAATGCATCCTTTATGCCCTGCCGGCCCTGAATTATGCCGCCGGTCGGGAAATCCGGTCCCTTTATGAAGTGCATGAGCTCGTCTACGGAAATGTCCGGATTGTCTATGTATGCGCAGATTGCATCGCAGCATTCGGCCAGATTGTGCGGCGCCATGTTGGTCGCCATGCCCACCGCGATTCCGGAAGACCCGTTCAGGAGGAGAAGAGGGGCCTTGGTAGGAAGCACCTCCGGCTCCTGCAGCGTGTCATCGAAATTATTCTGGAAATCAACGGTATCCTTGTCTATGTCCGCGAGGACCTCCTCCGTCAACTTTTCAAGCTTTGCCTCGGTATATCGCATTGCGGCAACCGGGTCACCGTCCATGGAACCGAAGTTTCCCTGCCCGTATACGAGAGGATACCTCAAATTCCAGTTCTGCGCCATTCTCGCCATCGCCTCATATACGCTTGAGTCCCCGTGCGGATGGAACTTACCGAGGACTTCTCCGACAATTCTGGCGGATTTCTTGGTCTGACCCGAAAACGACAGCCCGAGCCCGGACATCCCGAACAATACTCTTCTCTGCACCGGCTTCAATCCGTCCCTGACATCAGGAAGAGCCCTTGAAACTATGACAGACATGGAATAGTCGATGTACGCGCTCCTCATCTGCTGGTCAATGTTGACCGTTTCGATCCTTCCCGTGTTTACCTCATTTGTATTGTTGTCCATATTTATATTATTACCTTATTATTTCGCATAGTCTGCAAAGTTAAAAAAAAATATTAAATTAGCGAGGTTTTAAATGTGAGTATGGAAATCAAGATATCAGACGAACTTAACGCGATTATAAACTTTGCCCGCGAAGAAGCCATGAGGACAGGAAGTTACGGCATTTCCCCCGACCACCTGTTCCTGGGCATTCTGCGTCACGGCAACAATGTCGCGTGCGAAATCATCCGGGCGCTTGACACGGACCTTGAAGAACTGAAAAGCTACATAGACAGGCATGTGTTCACCAACGAGCACATACCCTTTTCCGAAATAGACCATGTCACTTTCTCCAGAGGCAGCCAGAATATCCTGAGCATCACGATACTGGAAGCCACGAGACTCAACTGTTCAGAAGCTTCTTCCCAGCACCTCCTGCTTGCCCTGCTGCGCAACACAGGCAGCTACGGGCAGGGATACCTGCGGGATGCGGGCATTGACTACGGGCGCGTCATAACATATATGGCAGACAACGGGCTGATTGGCCGCGAAGACAATGACGGGAATGACGGAAACGAGGGGGAACCCACCGACGAAGACAATGCGAAGCCGCAGGAAAACCGCCAGAGCCTCCTGGAAACATTCGGCACAGACCTGACAAAGGCGGCTGCCGAAGACAGGCTTGACCCGGTGGTAGGCAGGGAAGAGGAAATGGCAAGGGTCGTGGAGATACTGTGCAGGAGAAAGAAAAACAACCCGATGCTTGTCGGGCCGGCAGGCGCAGGCAAATCAGCTGTCGTTGAAGGAATAGCAGCACGCATTGCCGCCGGGGACATACCCGCTGACATGGCAGGCAAGAGAATAATTTCACTTGACATGGCGTCAGTAGTGGCCGGGACAAAATTCCGCGGCGACTTTGAAAAAAGAATCAAGTCAATAATCGGTGAACTGAAGAACAGCCCGGACATAATACTTTTCATAGATGAATTCCACACTGTAGTCGGAGCCGGAGGTACATCAGGCAGCCTTGACGCCGCCAACATGCTGAAGCCGGCACTTGCAAGGGGCGAAATCAGATGCATAGGCGCCACCACATACGACGAATTCAAGAAAATCATAGAAAAGGACGGGGCGCTTGACAGAAGGTTCCAGAAAGTGGCAGTCGAGCCGACCGACAAGGTACGGACAAAAATGATTCTGGCCGGCCTCAAGGAAAAATACGAGAATTTCCATAAAGTGGTCTACACCAGTGAGGCAATTGAAGCCTGCGTGGACCTGTCGGACAGATATATTGCCGACAGATGCCTCCCGGACAAGGCCATTGACGCCATGGATGAGGCCGGGGCCAAAGTAAAGCTGGCCGCCGGGAAAAAAGCCGGGCGCAATTCCTCGGGAAGACGGGACGGGGAAATACCGCAGGTCACCGCCGAGGACATCGCGGCAATCATATCTTCCGCCACGGGCATTCCGGCAGGCAGAGTCGCAGAATCAGAAGGCCACAGGCTCCTGAAGATGAAAGACAGGCTCAGGAACAGGATTATAGGACAGGATGACGCCATAGACATCGTGACAAGGGCCATCATCAGGAACAGGTCCGGGATAATGAGTCCGGACAGGCCCGTCGGCACATTCCTTTTCTGCGGCCCCACAGGCGTAGGCAAGACCCAGCTCGCCAAGTCTCTGGCAGAACTGCTGTTCGACTCTCCGGAGAATTTCATAAGGATTGACATGAGCGAATATATGGAGAAATTCTCCGTGTCAAGGCTCACCGGAGCCCCTCCGGGATATGTGGGGTACGACGAGGGAGGACAACTCAGCGAAAAAGTACGCAGAAAGCCCTACAGCGTAGTGCTTCTCGATGAAATAGAGAAAGCCCATCCCGACATATTCAATCTCCTGCTTCAGATTCTTGACGAAGGAAGGCTCACGGACAGCTCCGGCCGGACAGTCAGCTTCAGGAACACCATACTGGTCATGACGTCGAATGTAGGAAGCAGGGACATCGACGAATTCGGCCGCAGCATCGGATTCACGCAATCCGAGGCAGGCACGCGCGCCCACATCGGGACTCTCCTTGACAAAGCCATACGAAGGGTCTTCCCCCCTGAATTCGTGAACAGAATAGACGAAATCGTGCATTTCAACCCGCTCACGAAGGCCGACATAGACAAAATCATAGACATAGAGATCAGAGACCTCGGGAAAAGAGTCAGCGCCGAAGGCTACAGGCTGAATGTCACCGCCGCAGCCAAAAGACTTGTCTCCGCCGCGGGATTTGACCGGAAATTCGGAGCCAGACCGCTCAAGAGGGCTGTCAGGAAATACATCGAAGACCCTGTGTCTGAAATCATAATATCAGAAAGGGCTGCCGGAATAACCGGAAACGGCTCAGACATTATCCGGATAGGAATGTCTTCGGACAGGACAGGCACCTCCGCCACGGTAATATTCAGTGCGTCAGGCGAGAGTGATGTCAATGACCTCAAGGTCCATGTCCTGGATCATGCCGGCAAGTGAACGCCTTGACGACTCGGATGAAATGAATGAACTGAGAAAATCAAAATTATAGTCTGTCTTTTTCATAATACAACCATTTTATTTGTTTCATGGCTCAAAGATAGGCCACGACTGTGCCAAACCGCAGTACAGTCTTTTGAAAATATAAGAAATATGACCGAACTCGTGATTTTTGACCTTGACGGCACATTGCTGAACACAATTGAAGACCTCGGGAACGCCTGCAACCATGCCCTGGAAATGTGCGGACATCCCGTGCATGACATGAAAGAATACAATATGCTCGTCGGCCGTGGAATATACAATCTCTTCCGTGGGGCCCTGCCGGAAGGGCACAGGACCGACACCGAAGTCCGGAGGATGAAAGACTTCTTCATTCCGTGGTACGATGCGCACAAATGCGACCGGACAAGGCCTTATGACGGCATGCCGGCCCTGCTCGGCACCCTGGAGGCCCGCGGCATAAAGCTCGGCGTCGCCTCCAACAAATATCAGGACGGCACGGAAAAACTCGTGAGGCATTTCTTCCCCGACCTGGATTTCGTAAGGATTCTGGGCCAGAGGGAAGGGATGCCGATAAAGCCGGACCCCGGAATCGTGGATGAAATAATGCGCGCCTCCGGCCTGACCGACAAGAGCAAGGCAGTATATGTGGGGGACTCGGACGTGGACATGCTGACAGGCAGGAATGCCGGGGTAAGGACAGTCGGCGTCACATGGGGATTCCGCAGCAGGGAGGAGCTTGCGGGACTGGAGCCATGGAGGATCGCCGATACCCCGCAGGAACTTGAAGGCTATCTGCTCCTTTGACAAGGAGGAAGGAAGGAAGACACATAAATCCCCCCAAAAGCATACGGATATGGAAAAGGAAAGGAACATTGACAAACTTGCGCGGTACATTATGATAACCGCATGTGCCGCAGTCATTCTGGCATTCTGCTGGTTTTTCCGGGATGTCATCATATATATGCTCGTCGCCGGCGTTGTCGCCCTCATCGGAAGGCCCGTCATGAACCTGTTCAACAAGATCAGAATCAAAGGAAAGACCTTGCCACAGTGGCTGTATGCCATACTTACCATAATAATAATTCTGGCGGTATTCCTGTCCGCCGTCACACTTCTTGTCCCTGTCATAAGCGGAATCGCCAAGGATATCTCGATGGCGAACATCGAAAGTGCCGCCATGTCCGTTGTCTCCGCACTGAAGGACCTGAACATATTCCTCGTTGAGACTTTCCCGTCCCTCGGGCCCGACTTCAGGATTGAGAATGTCATACTGGGGGGACTGAAGGACTTTACCGACATTACGATGTTCTCATCATTCTTCAGCTCCGCAGCCTCATTCGTAGCGAATTTCGGCATCGGGCTGTGCGCGGTGGTATTCATATCTTTTTTCTTCATCAAGGACGGCAACCTGTTCCCCAACATGATTGCGGCCATTGTCCCTGACAGGCACGAGAAGAACGCCAGGGCAGCCTATGCCGACATAGAGCACCTGCTTTCCAGATATTTTCTTGGCCTGATAGTGGAGATGGCAGGGGTGGCGGTCATTGATTTCCTGGGGCTCATGTTCATTGCCAAGACAGGGTTCAACTCCGCCATAGGCATCGCATTCGTCTGCGGGGTCATGAACATAATACCATATGTCGGGCCATGGCTCGGAGGCGCGATAGGCACGGTCCTCGCCGTGACCATGAAATATGTCTGCCTTGACGGCAGCGGCCTTGACGTGAGCTTCTGGGTATTCGTGCTCATACTCATCGGAATATTCCTGGCATCCCAGATTATTGACAATTACATATTCCAGCCTCTGGTGTACTCGAGCAGCATCAGGGCGAACGTGCTTGAAATCTTCATCGTGCTGCTTATGGCAGGACACATCGGGGGCATCATGGGCATGCTGGTTGCAATCCCCTGCTATACGGTCCTGCGGGTGATAGGCATCCGGTTCTTCGGGCACGTCAAATTCGTCAGACGGCTTACCGGAAGTCCCGATCCGGGCCAGGACAATGAAAGACAGGGACAATGAAAACAGGAATCTGACATAAAAGAACAAATAAGAAAATGACAGAAATGCATATGAGACACATTATTTTATCTTCCATAGTTCCGGCTGCCGCAGCCGTTCTTTTGCTTGCCTCCGTCCCCGCTTCCGGACAGGAGACGTCACCGCTGGTCCCGGACGCCACTTACAAATTTGCCCAGAGGGACACCTGCGAGCTTTTCCTTGATGTGTACAACCCGGCTTCCGGAACAGGCGAAGAGGACGGTCTCCGCATGCCTACGGTAATATTCATGTTCGGAGGAGGATTCATGAGCGGAGAACGCGACGCCCCGTATTACAGCAGCTGGTTCAGAGAAATGACCCGCAACGGATGCCGTGTCGTCAGCATAGACTACCGGCTCGGGCTGAAAGGTGCGACGAAAGTAGGCATCGGGCAGGTCAACGATTTGGAAAATGCCATAAACATCGCCGTCGAAGACCTTTTCAGTGCCACCGTCTTTTTGCTTGACAATGCGGAAAGCCTCGGCATAGACCCGGACAACATCGTCATAAGCGGGTCGTCGGCCGGTGCGATTTCAGTCCTTCAGGCCGACTACGAGCTCAACAACAGTTCAGTGCTTGCCTCCGAACTGCCAGCCGGCTTCAGATACGCCGGCGTCATGTCTTTCGCCGGGGCAATCCTCTCAAGGTCCGGGCTTCTTGAATATGCCACGGAACCGGCCCCGACCCTGCTCTTGCACGGGACAGAGGACAGACTTGTTACTTACAAGCAGATAAAATTCTTCAACATCGGATTCTTCGGTTCAGACAGAATCGCCTCGAGATTCGCCAGATTCGGCTATGAGTACAATATCCTCCGCTTCACCGGGCACGGGCATGAAGTGGCAAGCAGCATGTACGAGACGACAGACTACCAGCTGGCATTCATCAGGGAAAACATACTCAGGAAGTCCCGCAGGATAATCGACGCGACAATATCCGACCCGGACATTCCGTCCGGTGACGGAATCAGCCAGTCACGCAAGGAACTGTACGGAGACAACAGATGATTCAGCGCTCCGGACAGGCCGAAAGCCTGTCAAGGCACAGCTCTATAAGGCTCCTGACCACAGGCTTATAGTCAGGATTGCTGCTTTTCCTGTATCTGTGTGCGATGATTGCGCATACGGTGCCTGCATTATGACCGAGATGTGCGGCTATCCCGGCTATTGCCGAACCTTCCATCTCAAAATTGGTAATCCGGTGTCCTCCATAGGAGAAAGACTCGAACTTCGCAAGCATGTCAGGCATGGCGAGCGGCATCCTGAGCACACGGCCCTGCGGTCCGTAGAAGCCAGAAGCCGATATCGTCATGCCGGGAAGGGTACAGTCAGAGAACAGCTCCGACATGGCTTTCCCGGCCCTGACAAAGTACGGGTCGGGAAGATGCCTGTTCCATCCGACATGCCTTTTGAAAGCTTCCTCATAGTCCGGCATCGACACTTCATCCCTTCCCGCATACCAGTTGAGCAGGCCGTCGCATCCTATCGAAATATGGGAAAACACAAATCCACCCAAAGGGATATCCGGCTGGATGGCCCCGGAAGTACCGATGCGGAGAATATTGAGTGTCCTTCTGTGCGGCCGGACAAGCCTTGTGGAAAAATCAATGTTTGCAAGTGCATCCAGTTCATTCATGACAATGTCTATGTTGTCCGTTCCGATGCCTGTCGACAGCACCGTCATTCTGGTCCCCCGATACCTGCCGGTGACGGATACGAATTCTCTGGACTGGTGCCTGAACTCCTTGTCTTCAAGATATTCCGCCACCATGTCGACCCTTCCCGGGTCTCCGACGAGAATGACATTGTCAGCCAGTTCTTCCGGACGCACATGGATATGGAAAACCGAACCGTCATCATTTATGATGAGCTCTGATTCCGCTATTCTTTTTTCTTCTGATATCTGCATGGACTGTCGTTTTTGGTTTGTACATCCAAATATAGTTTTTTATGGCAAATTTTCCTACTTTTGCACGGAACAATACGGAACAGGACTTCAAAATCAATAAATTCTCAAGACATGTGGCAGAGGATACAGACTCTTTACCTTGCGATATCGACATTGCTCATCATCTCGCTGCTTTTCTGCAATGTGGTGAACATAATAGGGACAGACGGCCATGTCGAGCAGGTCAGATACTATGACAACATAGTATATATAGTATTCATAATATCCATAATATCGGGCAACGGATTCACCCTGTTCTCATACAAGGCAAGGACGGTCCAGATGAGGCTGTGCATCATAGAAGCGCTGATCATGACCGGATTCCAGATATGGATAGGCGTGGACTATCTCAAATGGATGAAGACAGACGAGATGGTTTTCTCGTTCACGGCAGTCTTTCCCATAATTTCGGCGATTCTCAATGTGATGGCCGCCCGCTGCATTGCACTCGACGAAGCCATGGTGCAGGCGTCCCACAGGCTGAGGGGCGGAAAAAGAAAATGATCAGGCCCCGCCGCCGGCCCCGCTGAAGCAGGACAGCACTTTTCCGGAATATGTCCTTGTCACCGGCACGGGAGGGATTTCACTGCAGTCAAGACAGAGGAAATACCCCTCGGGGTCTTTTCGGAGAGACTTCACCTTCTGCATGTTGACGACATACTTTCTGTTGCATCTGACAAGCTTCGTGTCCTTGAACGCCTCTTCAATATTCTTCATGCTGGAGCGCAGCTGATACATCCTGAGCCTGCCGCCTGCGTCTCCGTACCACACTTTTACATAATTGTCATCAGATTCGATGTAGTACAGGTCCGACGACTTGACCGCCAGCTTGAGGGACCCGCCGTTGTCATAGAAAGACATCGGCATGTCATTCCTGACACCGGCGCTGACAGACATCATTCTTATCGTCTTCTCCTTCTCGCTTATTATAAAATACATGGCTGACATCATGTACGGCACGAGCAGGGCCACGGAAGCGCTGATGAGGGCCTTGAAAAAGGCTACAGTGGCCGAAACGCCCTCCGGCCTGACTATGTCGGCAGTGACAAAGGTATAGAAGAGACATATCACAACGACCTCCGCCACGCACCACAGCACATACTGCAGGACTGTCATCCCGAACATTTTCCTTGTCTTGTACATCACGACCCTGCTGGCGGCAAGAAACAGAATGGATATGGCAATGAAGCCGGCAGTAAAGAGGAAGAGCACGGAATTGCCCAGCCTGAACCATGCCGTATCGGAAAAGGGCACATACAGGTTGAGATATATTATGGAGAAGAGGACAGCGAAAGTGACTGTCCCCGTGAGCTGATGCCTTTCAAGCAGATATTTGGGAAGCATCCTCCTCTTTTGCATCCGTCATCATGTTTTGGGGCAAAGATATCAAAATTTCGCCACAAATAAATGGATTTTGCCACAGTTATCCCTCTTTCGGGATAAAAATCGCACCAAAAGTCAAAAAATCGCCACAATAATTTCATTAAAAAGAATTAAGAATGTATTTTTGCTCGGTTAATACAGAAAATCAGTTTTTTTACGGAAAATCAGTAACTAAAACCACAAGACATGAAGATTATAGGAACGGGAAGTGAACTTCCCCGCAAAATTGTCACAAATGACATGCTGTCTGAATTCCTTGACACAAGCGACGCCTGGATTTATCCCAGGACAGGCATCAGACAGAGGCATGTGATATCTGATGAAAGACTTGAAGACCTCGCGATAAGCGCGGCGAAGAAAGCTCTTGACAATGCCGGGATGAAAGCGGAGGACCTGGACTTCATCATATGCTCCAATGTCGTCAACGAATATATCACCCCGTCCCTGAGCTGCATAATACAGGGCGGAATAGGGGCAACCTGCCCGTGCCTTGACATCAATTGCGCATGCGCAGGCTTCATATATGCGCTTGACATCGCCGAAACGCACTACAAGGCAGGCAAGGTGAAGAATGTCCTCATCGTCTGCGCAGAGGAGCCGAGCAGAATGACCAGCTGGAAAGACCGCAGCGTCTGCGTTCTCTTCGGAGACGGGGCTGGAGCCGCCGTTCTCAGCGAGGGAGACAATATAAAAGGTGTGAAGCTCTCCGCCGCAAGTGCAACTGACAAGCTCTACCAGATAAGGTCACTTGAGCCTACTCCATACATTACGAAAGAAGAACAGGACATCCCTCTCCAGATGAAAGGGCAGGATGTATTCAAATTTGCAGTCAAGGCTTCGTCCGGCGACATCAAGTACCTTCTTGACGAACTCGGGATGAACGCCGGCGACATCGACCATTACCTGCTTCATCAGGCAAACAAGAGAATCATCAGGTCCATCGAGGAATTCCTCGGCCAGCCGGAAGAAAAGTTCCCTACCAATGTGGAGACGCACGGGAATTCATCATCCGCAAGCTGCCCGATTCTCCTTGACGAATGCAACAGGAAAGGCCTGCTCAAGAAAGGTGACATGATAGCCATGAGCGCATTCGGAGCAGGATTCATCTCGGGAGCGGCCATCATGGAATGGTAATCACAAGAACACTATAGACAC
>JADIMJ010000108.1 GCA_017694835.1 Candidatus Cryptobacteroides gallistercoris | reverse complement strand
ATGTGTATAAGAGACAGGTAAAACACCCTGATATCAGAAAAACTTCATAAAATAAACATAAAAAATGAAACCTACATTGCTGGTCCTGGCTGCGGGAATGGGCAGCCGCTACGGGGGACTGAAACAGATGGACGGACTCGGTCCAAACGGAGAAACAATCATTGACTATTCAATCTACGATGCCGTACATGCCGGATTCGGAAAAGTCGTCTACATCGTCAGGGAGCATTTCAAGCCTCAGTTTGAAGAACTTGTGGCAAAGAAATACAGCCATGTGCGCTGTACCGACGGAACACCGCTGAAATTCGAATTCGTGACGCAGGAACTCGACAAGATTCCGGCAGGGCTCACCTACAACCCCGACAGACAGAAGCCATGGGGAACCGCCCATGCCGTACTTATGGCCAAGGACGTCATCAATGAGCCTTTCGCTGTCATCAACGGGGATGACTACTACGGGAAAGAATCTTTCCGCGTCATTGCAGACTGGCTTATGGCGCACGAAAATACTTCAGGACAATACTGCATGGTGGGATTCGAGCTTGACCATACCCTTTCGGAATCCGGCGGCGTGTCAAGGGGAATCTGTTCCGCCGACGGATGCCACCATCTCACCCATGTGGAGGAACACCATAATATAGAGAAAGCCGACGACGGCAAAGTATATGGGGACAACAGCCGCGGCGAAAGAGTCCAGCTTGACGGCAAGGCCTTGGCTTCCATGAACATGTGGGGATTCACCCCGGATTATTTCGAAAAGAGCGAGGCGATATTCAAGGATTTCATCGTAAAGAACCTGAACGAACTGAAGGCCGAATTCTACATTCCGTATGCCATTGACTGCATGATAAAGGACGGTTCCGCCAAGACGGAGCTGCTCTCCACCCCGTCACACTGGTTCGGAGTGACTTTCAAGGAAGACCGCCCCGGAGTCGTAGCCAAGTTCAAGGAATTTGCAGACAAAGGCATATACCCGTCGCCTTTATATTGACGGGAATCAGCAGGCTATCAACTGTAGATTATGACAGCATTTTTTCAGAAGACAAGAAAGAAATCATACGACCTGTTCTCCGGATATTCGCACTATGTGCCGGGGATAAAGGGGACTGTCGGCCTGATTCTCCTGCTTCTTGCCGGGAATCTCATGGGAAGTGCAGTGGTTTTCCTGTTCGGGATATTCTTCAGCGCAGACGATGCACTGACATACGGTCCGCTCCTGGCTTATCCTGTCATGTTCATCCCGCCGATGGCCTACGCCTCGTTCATGAGCCGGAGGAATGAACTCTTCGATACGGGATATGCGCTGGACAGCAACAATTTCGGGAAGGCCGGCGGATGGCTCATGGCCATAATGGTATCTGTCGCCACGCTTGCGGTGGGATTCCTGATGGACCCGGTCAATGCGGCGCTGCCGAAGATGCCGGAAAGCCTTGAGAAAATCCTGGAGAATATGGTGTCCGACGGTCCGCTGTGGGTGTCATTGCTGTCAGTGTCGGTCATGGCGCCGTTTTTTGAGGAATGGCTGTGCAGAGGCATGATACTGAGGGGGCTCCTCCGGAAAATGCATCCCGTATGGGCAATGGTGATTTCATCGTTCTGCTTTGCCCTGATTCATTTAAACCCATGGCAGGGAATCCCTGCATTTGTTCTCGGGATGCTTTTCGCATATGTGTACTACAAGACGGGGTCACTCAAGCTGACGATGCTGATGCACTGCGTAAACAACACATTTGCGGTGATTGTCGGGCAGATTGACAGCCTGAAGGATGTCGACTTCATGTTCCAGATTATGGACAGGTGGCAGTACATTTCACTGCTGGCTGCGAGTCTGGTAATCATAGTGCTCTTCGTGGACATTGTCTGGAAGAACATTCCCATGAAATCACCGGAAGGCAACATGGACATCATCACGACGGAAGACATGGACACTCCTGACAGCCGGCAATCAGGCACACTCTGATTCATCTCCCCGGCTCAGGGACGCTCCTGACCAAGGAAAGATTCAATTTCACGGAGGGACTGCACTTTGCCGACATCGGCGATATGCAGTCCCTTTGCTTCAGTGCCATAAATCGGACAGGCGGCAGCCGCACGAAGATAAAAATCCATTATCGGGAAACATTCCCCGAAAGCACGGCCTTTCCCGGAAGTTTCGGACTCTGAATTCATTCTGTCAATTTGCCGGAAAATGTCTGATGACACATAATGTATTCCGGAGAAGGCAAGATGCCGGCACGACCGGACATCGAGCCCGGGGAACGGAGTGCGGACCTCGCCGGTGGAGACATTGGTCCAGCCGACAAGACGCATGCCGTCATTGAACAGGAGATACCTTGAAGTCTTCCTGTCGCTTACAAGCAATGTTGCAAGGGCATCCGGCCTGCAGCCTGCGACAAGGGCACCGAGGTCGGCATCGGAGATTATATCCACATTGTGCACAAGGAAACCCGTCCCGGGCGCCTCGAGATATTTTCTTGCATGCATGAGGCCTCCTCCGGTGTCCCTCAGCAAATCCCTTTCGTCAGAGACAGACAGGCTGACACCGAAATCATTTTCCGACTTCAGATAATCCTCTATCTTGTCGGCGAAATGATGCACATTAATCACAATATCATCAAACCCCGCCGAAATGAGCCTCTGCACGACATGATACAGGAGCGGCTTCCCGCACAAAGGCACAAGAGCCTTCGGAAGGGTGTCAGTCAACGGCCTGAGCCTCGTCCCGAGGCCTGCGGCAAAAATCATTGCCTTCATTGCTCCGCCCGATAAATCTTCGTGACATTCTGCTCACGGTGTAGGAGCCTGACCCGGACACCGAATTCCTGCGCCAGATGTCGGGCGGTCCTCTCGGCACAATATACCGAGCGGTGCTGCCCGCCAGTGCATCCGAAAGAAATCATCATATGCGTAAAGCCTCTGTCAAGGAACCTCCGGACATGTGCATCAGCCAGACTGAATACAGATTCCAGGAAATGAGGCATCTCCGGCTTGTCAATGAAGAAATCCTCCACTTCACGGTCCATCCCGGTGAACTGACGGTAAAATTCATATTTCCCGGGATTCGGCAGCGCACGGCAGTCAAAGACATAGCCGCCGCCATTGCCTGAAGGGTCTTCCGGCAATCCTTTCCTGAAAGAGAAACTTGTGACAAGCACCTCCAGTCCGGCTTCAGACGGCTGGCCGGGCTGCCGTTGCCGTTCCTGTGCCGCAGTACCGGCATCCTCTGGCCTGCCTGCCTGCGGAAGTTCCGCAACTGATTCGAGTACAGACCGGAGATATCCGCATCCTTCAGGCACACAGTCAAGTACAGACCGGAGATTGGATATGGCATACGGAATGCTTTCCAGAAAATGCGCCTTTCTTTCAAACTTTCCCCTGAACCCGTATGCCCCGAGCACCTGCAGAGTCCTCAGCAGCACGAACAGCCCCAGCCTTTTATTGAAAGCTTTTGCATCCACAGGCACATATTTCCCGAGGGCTCCCATATAGGCATCGACGAGACTGCGGCGGAATTCATCCGGATAGCGCGCCCTTGCCTGCCATACGAACGAAGCCACGTCATAATAAATCGGACCTCGCATTCCGCCTTGGAAATCAATGAAATATGGCATTCCGTCCTTAAGCATCACATTCCTTGCCTGGAAATCCCTGTACATGAAGGCCGTCTGATTTTCAGAAAGCAGTTCCGAGGCAAGGCGGGAAAAATCATCCTCAAGCCTCACTTCATCGAAACTGACTCCAGTCGTCTTAAGGAAACAGTATTTGAAATAGTTCAGGTCAGCCGTCACAAGCCTTCGTCCGAACTCCGGTTCCGGCCAGCAGACATTGAAGTCCAGGCCTTCTGCACCGAGGAACTGGATGTCCGGCAACTGTGAAATGACCTTGGTCAGAAGAGCCTTCTCCTTCTCCGGATATTCCCCCGTTTTCCGCCCCGATGCGACTGCATCATAAAGAGACACTCTTCCGAGGTCTTCCTGAAGATATGCCATGCCGTCGTCACTGACGGCAAGGACTTCGGGGACATTGACTCCTTTGCTGCGGAAATGTCCGGAAAGCGCCATGAAAGCCCGGTTCTCACGGGCATCAGTGCCTTCCGCGCCAATCAGGGAACAGCCTCCTCCCGTCAGCCGCCAATATTTCCTGTTGCTCCCTGACGCCGACAGAGGGGATGTCTCCTCCGGCCTGCAGCCGGTGTATTTTTCAAAAAGGTTCTCGAGTTCCATCAGACACTGTTGAATGACAAATATTATGATGAACGGATGACAAAATTACAAAGAAAAGAGTACATTTGCACAATTATACTTGGTCATACCATTAATATACTTCGGGATACCTATGATGAATACGGCTTATTGCTCTGACAAGTACCAGTACACGATGGGAAAGTCATTCTATGACTGCGGCATGAAGGACAAGACCGCAATTTTCAACATGTTCTACCGCAAGGCTCCGGAAAACAACAACTGGGCTGTCGTGAGCGGCGTGGACGAAGTGATTGAAATGGTCGGAAATCTCGGGAAAATGCCTGAGGATTTCTATGAAAAATTCCTTCCGGGCCCTGAATATGCCGAATTCAGGAAATACCTTTCTACAATGAAATTCACAGGAAACATATACGCGATGAGGGAAGGAGAAATAGTGTTCCCGTCCCAGCCCGTCATCATTGTAGAAGGACCGATGATTGAAGCCCAGGTACTTGAGACCCCCATTCTCTGCATAATGAACCACCAGATGGCTGTGGCCACAAAGGCCTCAAGAGTCTGCCGCGCCACCAACAGGCCTGTCAGCGAGTTCGGTTCCAGACGGGCCCACGGGCCATGGGCGGCGACCTACGGGGCAAAGGCCGCCATCATAGCGGGATGCAGCAACACATCCAACATCCTCACCGGCGTAATGTACGACTACGGCTCCACCGGCACCATGGCACACAGCTATGTGACATCCTTCGGATGCTCGGTCGAAGGGGAATTCCACGCATTCGACTCCTACATAAGGTCACATCAGGGAGAGCCGCTCATAATGCTCATCGACACTTACGATTCGCTGCGCTGCGGCATACTGAACGCCATGCGTGCCTTCAGGGCCAACGGCATAGACGACTCGTATCCCTCAGGCTACGGAATCCGCCTTGACAGCGGAGACCTTGCATACCTGTCCTGCGAATGCCGTAAAATCCTTGACGAAAACGGCTTCCGCAACTGCCGGATTTTCGCGACCAATTCCCTTGACGAATACCTCATCTCAGACCTCGAGAGACAGGGCGCCTGCATAGACTCATACGGAGTCGGTGACGCGATTGCGACCAGCAAGGCCAACCCGTGCTTCGGCAATGTTTACAAGCTCGTGCAGATAGACGACCAGCCGGTCCTCAAGCGCTCCGAAGACAAGGCCAAGCTCATCAACCCGGGATTCCAGATCACATACAGAATCACCAGAAACGATCCTGAAAAAGGTGAGATATTCAAGGCTGACGTCACCTGCCTCAGGGGCGATGAACTTTCCTCCAAGATAGAAAACGGAGAGACATTCACCATCTACGACGAGAACGACAGATACAAGTTCAAGACTTTCGAAGCCGGCGACTACACCTCCAAACCGCTGCAGCACAAGGTAATCAGCAACGGGGAAAGATGTGTCTCCTGTCTCTTATACACATCTGACGCTGCCGACGA
>JADIMJ010000107.1 GCA_017694835.1 Candidatus Cryptobacteroides gallistercoris | reverse complement strand
GGCCGCAAGAATCACGATGAACAGGGAGGGAATCCGCCGTCTTGCGGCCGAGACTCTCGGACTGCCTACTTCACGGTACCGGTTCGCTTCCACACGGGAAGAGTTCGATGCAGCCGTGGAAGAAATAGGCTTCCCGTGCGTCGTAAAGCCTGTCATGAGTTCCTCGGGCCACGGACAGAGCACCCTCAGGTCGGAGGCCGATGTCGACAGGGCATGGCATGTTTCCCAGGAAGGAGGCCGTGCCGGCAGCGGAAAAGTGATTGTGGAGGGCTTTGTCGACTTTGACTATGAAATCACTCTCCTGACTGTCCGCCACTGTGCCGGGACTACATTCCTCAAGCCGATAGGCCACCATCAGGTGGACGGCGACTACAGGGAGTCGTGGCAGCCGCAGGCAATGTCCCCGGATGCATTGGCCAAGGCCGAGCATATCGCAGGGGAAATAACCGCGGCCCTCGGAGGATACGGTATCTTCGGAGTGGAGCTTTTCGTCAAGGGTGACGAGGTGATTTTCAGCGAAGTGTCTCCGCGGCCTCATGATACAGGGATGGTGACGATGATTTCCCAGGACATGTCCGAGTTCGCCCTGCATGCAAGGGCAATCCTCGGTCTTCCTGTGCCTGAAGTCAGATTCTTCGGACCTTCCGCATCAAAGGCCGTTGTGGTGGAGGGCAACACCAGGGAATACGAATTCCAGAACCTTGAGAAGGTGCTTGAGGAGCCGGGCGTGCAGATGAGGATATTCGGCAAGCCCGAAATTGCCGGTCATCGCCGGCTCGGAGTGCTGCTTGCGACCGCAGACACCGTCGGGGAGGCTCTCGCCAAAGTCGAGCGTGCGTATGCAAAACTCTCGGTGAAGGTATATTGACGCAATATGGGACTGTTTTCTGCACTATTTCCTAAAGGGCCGTCTCTCTCCGACCTCCCTTTTGAGACAGACATGCATTCTCATGTGCTTCCGGGAGTTGATGACGGCTTCCGGACATCAGAGCATTCCCGCAAGGCAGTTGCGCAGCTTGCGTCCATCGGTGTCCGCAACATGATTCTCACTCCGCACATCTATCCGGAACTGTATCCGGAGAATAATCTTGATTTCATCACTGCCCGCTTCAGGGAAGAGGAGCCGGGACTGCAGGATGCGTCCGGGCTGATTAATTTCAAGATAGCCGGAGAGCACATGGTCTACGAAGGCATTGAGGACACTTTTTCTGCGCCGATGCTGCTGTTGCCCGGAAGGCATATCCTGATAGAAATGTCATACGCCTACGAGTCCGCCAACATCGACGAGGCCATTTTCAAACTGGTGTGCATGGACTTTCATCCCGTGCTGGCACATCCTGAACGCTATATCTTCTATCCGTCCGATTTGAAAAGAATCAGAAATCTCATTGACAAGGGATGCGAGCTACAGATGAACCTGCTTTCCCTCGGCGGATACTACGGCAAGGGCGCCCTCGTCAAGGCCGGGGCCATATTGGAAAAAGGCCTGTACTCGTATGTCGGTACAGACCTTCATTCCCTTGCCCAGATTGATATGCTGCGGAGCCTGAGATTCAAGAAGAAACATGCTGCTGAGCTCGAACGCATAATGCTCGGCACCACGGCACTGTTCAATTCTACTCGCTGACAATCCTGACTGTCGCCTTCTTCAGTCCGCGGGAAGTCGCTTCAAGTATGATTTCGCCCGGCTCTTCAGTCGAGGACACGATGGCTGTCATCATTCCGGAGAATACCTTCATCTGAGGCTTCTGGAACGGTTCAAGAGAGGTCGGGTTGCCGTTGGCCCCTGCCCTGTACCAGCCTTTGCCCTTGACCTTGAAGCTGATTTCGTTGTCGGCAAGAGGGCAGAGGTTGCCGTCCTTGTCAGTCACGCGTACAGTGACGAACGAGAGGTCCTTGCCGTCGGCCCTGATGACATTCCTGTCAGCCTCGAGCTCGATTCTGTATGGCTTGCCTGCAGTGTGGATTTCTTTCTCTGCCGCAGGATTGCCGTCCTTGTCATAGGCGACTACGCGCACTGTTCCCGGCTCATAGACCGTCTCCATCCACATCAGGCGGTAGCGGGTCTGCCTCTTGAGATTGGCCATTGAGACTGAATCCGCGCTGTTGAACACGGTCACGGTGGTGTCCTTGGTGCGGATACCCTGGCTCTTGCCGTTTATGAAGACTTCGGCTGAAGGATAGCTGGTGTAGACAAAAATCGGGGTCACTTCGCCTTCGCGCCCTTCCCAGTTCCAGTGCGGAAGGATATGCAGGGTCTCGGCATCCTTGTTCCAGTGGCTTCTGTAGAGCCAGTATCTGTCCTTTGGAATGCCTGCAAGGTCGATGATGCCGAAGAGGGACGAGTGGCTCGGCCAATCAGAATAGTAAGGGGTCGGTTCCCCGAGGTAGTCAAAGCCGGTCCAGACGAATTCCCCTATGCAGTACGGAAGGTCGTCATGCTGGATGAAGTCGTCTTCAGGAAGGTTGGACCAGCCGCAGTGCTCGACATCGTATGAAGATGCCATGTGGTCCGGATATTTGTACATGGAGCGGCGTACGACAGGGAACTTGTAGATGCCCCTTGCGCTCAAGGTGGAGGCTGTCTCGCTGCCGAGAATTATTCTCTGTGGCAGCTTGGCATAGTTCTCCTGATATTTGTGCGGCCTGTAGTTGAATCCCGGTACATCCATCACGGCGGCCATGTTGTTGTTTACCACGGCATCCGGTGCATCCATACCCTGTGTGACAGGTCTGGTCGGGTCTTCCCTGTGGCAGATGTCCTGGAGCATCAGCGAGAGCTTGGGACCGCTGTCCCCGTTCCACTGGTCAGGCACCTCATTGCCGATGCACCACATGACTATGCTCGGGTTGTTGCGGAAGTGGCGCAGGAGGTTGACAAGGTCTTTTTCCGCCCATTCGTCGAACACCTTGTGGTATCCGTTCTGTACTTTTGCCGTAGCCCATTCGTCGAAAGATTCGGCCATGAGCATCATTCCCATTTCGTCGCATGCTTTCACCAGTTCCGGGGCCGGCATATTGTGGGATGTCCTTATGGCGTTGCATCCCATGTCCTTGAGGATGCGTATCTGCCTTCTGATGCCGGCTTCGTTGGCGATGCCTCCCAGAGGACCGAGGTCATGGTGGTTGCAGACTCCGCGGAAGATTACCTTCTCCCCGTTGAGGAAGAAGCCCTTGCCGTGGATTATCTCCGCAGTTCGTACTCCGAAGACAGTTGAATATTCGTCTTTCAGGGTCTCGCCTTCATAGATTCTGGACACGGATGTATACAGATAAGGAGTCTCGGGGGTCCACAGATTCGGGTCAGACACCGTGAAATGCTGTCTGAATACTCCTCCGTCGAATTCTGTCCCGCTGCAGGAAGACTCGGCCACGGTCCTGCCTTCCATGTCTTTTATTTCAGTCACTATCCTGTAGTCTCCGAATGACTTGCCTTCAGGGACTTCAAGTGCGGTCCTCTGTGACACCTTGGCGAAGTTTTCCCCGATTTCCTCGGTAATCACCTGGGTCCCCCAGACAGGTACATGTGCGTCCCGGGTGAATATGAGGTGTACATTCCTGTACAGTCCGGCGCCCGGATACCACCTTGAACTCTCCGTCTCGTTCTCCAGTCTGACGGCCAGGGTGTTTTTCCCGGGCTTCACATAAGGGGTCGCGTCAAAATGGAATGAATTATAGCCGTATGGCCAGAAGCAGGCTTCTTTCCCGTTGACATATACCCTGGCATGGCTCATCGCCCCGTCGAAAAGAAGGGTGCATCTGAGGCCTCCGTCCATCTCCGGTACATCAAAGTATGTCCTGTACCATCCGGCTCCTGTGAACGGGAGTCCTCCCGTGCGGCCGGCGTGCTCCATCGGGTCGGTCTGCCCGTCCTGGAGAATCGCAGTATGATGCTTGTCGTTATGGACGCTGAAAGGTCCGTAGATGGCCCAGTCGTGCGGGACAGTCACATCCTGCCACAGGGCATCGTCATAGGCGCATGCGGAGAAATCCGGGGCATCTTCCCTCGTGAATTTCCATCCTTTTTCCAGCAGGGTTTCGGTTCTGGTCTGTGCCGCAGTCCCGCAAGGCATCATCCCTGATGCCAGTCCTGCCGTCAGCAGGGAAAGGAATAGATAGATGTGTTTCATCAATTTTGGTTTTATAGTATTGTTTATAAAGAAATATTGTCCCGTATGCCGGCTTTGTCAAGGCCCGACTATTTGAAATTGGAGAGTCTCAGGAGTTCGTGGTCGGCCTTTATCTTGTCGATGATGGAGCATACGACCTTGTATGTCCTGCTGTCCTTGGTGTAGCAGGCGGGAGTGATGAAATTCACCCGCTTCTGTTTCAGCAGTTTCTTGGCAGTCTCGTGCTTGCCCGGGGTGAGGGGATTGTACACGGCGATGGAATGTCCCCCGAACATCTTGACAATCTTCATGCACGGGACATCTGTCTCTCCGTCACCGAAATAGATCATGTGAGGGAAAGGTATCCTCTTGTTTTCCTCAAGCTGGCTTTCATTGACCAGCTTGTTGTCCCTGACGCTGAGGATACCCTTGTTGATTTTGAAAATGAACTGGGTCTTGGCCGTATAGTCGACGGCAACACCGGGCCATACCGCGTTCCCGTCCTCATCGTAGAGAAATGAACATGCGAATATCCTCTTGAACTCGTCTGCGATGGGGGAGCCCTCGATCATTTCTGCGAGGCCCGAAGAATTGATGTAATGCTCGATGATGACCCCGTGCTGACGGCCGTATCCGTTGATGAGCCCGAACCATTCCCTGACTCCTTCAAAGAGTTCGATGCTCTTGCCGAAGCTCCTGAATTTCTCCCTCTGGAGGCTTATGCCTGCCTTCCTGGCCTCGTCGAACATCAGCTTCATATAGCTGAGAATGTTGCTCGCGTCCTGCCCGATGGCAATCTCGTCGCTCATTTCCCAGAATTCCGCCGGGCTTTTCCCGATGGCCTGGATAAATCCGAACTCCTGCATGTTGCCTGGAGAAAGTGTCCCGTCAAAGTCATAGATGAGGGCTACTATCGGTGTCTTTTTCATTTCAGTCCTGATTCACAATCTCCAAAGATAAGAAAAATTTTCTTTTATTCGGACCGCAGTGCGTCTGCCGGATTGTCCGCGGCAGCTTTTCTTATCTGCCACAGCACGGAAAGGGCGGTGATTGTGAGCGACAGCAGGACGGTCAGGACAAAAATCCATGCCTCGGGTGTGATTCTGTAGGCGAATTCCTGAAGATATCTTCTGCACAGGGTGACTGCGGCAGGAACGGCAGCCGCGTCGGCGACAAGGGTCATCAGCATGTAGACGCGGATGTTTCTCCATATCTCGCTGCCGGTGGTGCCGCCGTAGGTTTTGTGCAGGGCTATGCTTTTCCTGCTGGTGTCCGCATAGAAGATGCTGATGGCGACAAGGCCGGCAAGGGCCAGCATGATGGAGATGACCATGAAGAGTTCCATGAGTCTCATGGTGCGCCGTGCTCCTTCTAGTTGTCCTGAAAGCCTGTCGGTCATGTATCCGTTGACCCATGGCGAGAGTTCCACTCCGAATGTTTCCAGGCAGAAGCTGTTGTATGCATCCGTTATCATTCTTGCGGCCATGGCATGGTCTCCAGCTGTCCTGATGACATAGTTCCCGAACGGGAAGTAATCGGCATCCCGGATATAGATGACGCCGTTCTCGTATTTTTCGGAAAATGCTGCATCATTGATGATGAAGTCCCCGACAATGCCGCTTGCCATGTTTCGGGGGTCAAGTATGCCGAGGCCGGTGTTGTCCTTGCTGATGCCGATGCTCCGTGCTGTACTTTCATTTACCCAGACTGATCCCGGGATGCAGTCGCTGTATTTTTCCACCATCTTGAACCCGAGCATGTTGAAGACGGCCGTGTCGCAGGTCATGATGCAGAATGTGATAGTGTTGCCCGTGCTGTCTTCGGCAGTGTACATGGTGCCGATTGAGCCGGGCAGCCCGTTGGTGTATCCGATTTTTCCTGTGCACGGGAGTTCCGAGAGCCTTGACATGAATCTTGTCCTGTCGGTGCCGGTCAGGTCGGTATTGAGATAATAGATGTCTTCCAGATTGCAGCCTGCCGGCCTGTGCAGCATGTGCTTCATCTGAAGTTCCATGGTGACGGAGAGTGCTATCAGCACAATGGCGATTATGTTCTGTATGACAATGAATATTTTCGAGAACAGCATTTTGCCTCTGACCCTCATTTCCCCCTTGACGATGTCCACGGGTGAGAAATGCGACACTATTGCAGCGGAGGAGAGCCCGGTCACGGCGGATATCAGCAGGCCGAGAGCCGCACAGCATAGAAGAGGCACAGGGGCAAAGATGTCACTGACTTTCATGTCCGCAGTCTGGGAGATGGTTTCGGGGTCGCTTATGAACCAGTTTACCGCCGGTACAGCCGCAACGGCGACCAGAATCCCGAGGATGAAGCAGAGAGAGGTGAACATCAGTGCTTCATTGAAATATCTGCCACGGATTTCCCCCTCGCTTGAGCCGAGAAGCCTTCGTGTCGCCATTTCTCTGGCTCTTTTGCCTGAAAGTGCAGTGGAGAGGTTGATGTAGTTGAGGATGGCGGAAATCAGCAGGGCCAGTCCCGCCAGTGTCATGTTCCGGATTGTCCTCGGATTGCCTGCATTGAGAAAATAATTGCCTGGATTGAAATACAGTCTGTCAATGCGCATGAGGCTGAACTTGTATTCTTCTTTCTTGTCAGAATCCCCCCTGGCGTCCGAATAGATGTCCAGAATCTTGCCTCCAAGCGTCTCCGGGTCAGTCCCCGGCCGGATTGACAGAAATGTCAGGATGCTGCCGAAAGTATTGAAAGGCTCTGATTTGTACTGTCTGCAGAATTGGTCCCCGCGGATATCGGCAATGATGTCCGTGTACTGGAGGATGCCGCCCCTGAAGTCTTCGGCGATGCCCTTTATGGTGAAATCCTCTCCGGATATCGAGATACTCTTCCCGAGCAGGTCTTCTGCCGGTCTTCTGATTTTTTCGGCGAAGGATCCGGATATCACGATGTCATTGGTGCCGGTCAATGCCGCAGGGGTTCCGGCCATGAATTTCACATCGAACATGCCGAAGAATGTACTGTCGGCGCACATCAGTTCAACATTGTATTTCTGACCGGCGTATTCGGAAATGAATCCGTCGGACGGAGCGGAGAATTTGCTTACTGCAACGGCTTCCGGAAGGGCGCCCCTCAGTGCGTCAGCCATGCCGTAGCACATGATGGAGGCATTGTCGTAGCATACGGCATACAGATTCTTCCATCCGGGTACGTTCCGTGCAATGCGGTATTGTGCTGATGTATAACTCAATATGATGATTGAAAATGCCAGGGCCACCGTCACGCCTGCAAGATTGATTGAGGCGTACAGCCTGTTCCTCCACAGAAATCTCAGAAAACTTTTCATCATTGGATGTCATTTATAAATGTTCTTCTGCAAATCATTCGGCCCTCAATGAATCCACAGGATTGTCATTTGCAGTCTTCCATGTCTGCAGGGAGACTGTCAGAAGTGTCACTGCAAGGACTGCTGCCAGGGATGCGGCGAATATCCACACCGGTACGGGGGCCTGATATGCAAATCCCTTCACCCAGGCCTTCATTATCAGCACCGACACAGGCACAGATACGGCGAAGCAGATGCAGGTCATTATCAGGTAGTATCTGTTCAGCATGTGCAATATGCTCCGGACTGAAGCCCCGTGTACCTTTCTCAGTGCAATCTCCTTGCGGCGGAACTGTGTCTCGAAGCTTATCATGCCGAAGATTCCGATGAGCGATATGAGGAGCGACAGGGCAGCGGTGGCGGCGATGAGGCTGTTCAGTTTCTCTTCTTTCTGATACATGCTGCCGATGGTCTCGTCAAGGAATTCCAGATAGATGTCGTCTCCGTTTATCGCGGGGTTGAATTCTTCTATGGCATCACGGATATACCGGAATGTCCCGGCGATGTCAGCCCCGTCTGTCCTGGCGTATACAACCTGCAGCGGCCACCATGGATTAGCCCCGAAAACATACAGGGCGATAGGGTCGACTCCATATTGGAGCGGCATGAAATTGAAGTCACGGACTATGCCCACAATTTCGGCCGGTGCTTCGGCATGGCCGCTCAGCCTGTCCCCGATCTTCAGGAAAGGGTATTTGAGCATGGTCTGCTCATTCATGATGAATGTCCCGTCGGGGTTGAGGTCATCGGAAGGCATGAAATTGCGCCCCTCCTTTATTGACATTCCGAAGAAGTCGATGAAGTTGACGGATACCGGAAGCACGTCCAGCTGGACCCTGTGCCCGTCAAACTCACGGCCCCATCCCATCTTTTCTGTCGAAACCAGCCAGTTGCCGGCAAATGTCACATCCTTGATGTGCGGATTTTCCATGAGCTTCTGCCTGAATGCCCCGGACTTTTGCCCTATCAGCGACCCGCAGCCGAATTCTACCACAAGGTCCCGGTTGAAGCCCATGTCCATGCTTTTCATGAATGAAGTCTGCACCTGGATGTAAAGGGCTGCCGCCATGAGCACGAAAGAAGCCGTGAACTGGAACCCCACAAGTATGCTCCTGAACATCTTTCCTTTGTCAGACAGGGAGAATGAGCCTTTCAGCACCAGTGCAGGCTGGAAAGATGTACTGTACATTGCAGGGAAAATCCCCGCGATGAGCGATGTGCAGACCGCCGCAGCCGCCCCGAGCAGGATGACTGGGATGTTGTCCGCGACTTTCAGCGAGCCTGATATGTAATAGGTGAATGATGTGGTCGAAATCAGATGCAGCGCCAGGACACTCAGGACAAATGCCGCGGCTGCGATGAAGAGTGCTTCCGCAAGCTGTCTCCTGATGAGGGCCGCCCTGCCGGAACCGAGGACTTTGCGGGTATTTATGTCCTTTATGGACAGAGGGACTGCGGCGGTAGCCATATTGATGAAATTGATTATGGCTATGACAATGAGTATCAGTCCTATGGCGAATAAGGACCCGGTGGTTGTCCGGTTGCCCTTGCCCATGTTGTCTCCCGGGATGTCCCTGGAAAAGTATGCCTCATGAAGATTTGTGATGCGGACTCCGCTCTCAAGCATCTTCGCCATGTCGGAGTCAGGCCCGATTTCAAGTGCTTCCAGCATCTTGTCCCTCAGCATTTCAGCAACCTTCCCGGCATCGTCCGGATTGTGCAGCTTCATATAGCACTGGAATGACCATTCGTTCCAGCGAGTAAGGCAATCGTCTCCCATCTGGAGCAGGACACCGTTCTCCACGCTGCTGTTCCGGGGAAAATCCCTGTAGACGGCGACTATCCGGTACTCTGCACTGGAGTTATATCTGTTGACAATTGTTTTCCCGACAGGACTTTCGTCAGGCCATAGCAGTTCAGCGACAGATTCCGCAATAATCGCACTCATCGGCCGGGCAAATTCCGCCGGGTCCCCTTCGGTGAATTCAAACGGGAACACTTTCAGCATATCCGTATCAAGATCGCTGGACAACAGGTTGTATATCTGCTCCCTGTCGTCGGACTTATACCATTGTGCGGATGAATTTTTCCTATATCCGTATGCCCCAAGAGCCTCCACTTCGGGAATTTTCCCTTTGACGGATTCGATGAACGGCCGGCAGATGGTTATGTTGTAGACCCCCGGGCTTGACGGGTCATCGGTAAATTCAAATCTGAAAATCCGTTCGCTGTCCGGATAATT
>JADIMJ010000010.1 GCA_017694835.1 Candidatus Cryptobacteroides gallistercoris | reverse complement strand
ACAGCGGCCTGCTGTCCGTTTCTTTTTTCCTATCTTCGTCATTTGAGAAGCAGACAAAGTTTTGTGCTTTTGATGCAGTATTATTCATTTTTATATAATTAGAATACCAAGACAAACAAAGTTAGTCATATTTTCACTATCTTCGTAAAGTTTGAAGATTATGTCGGACCTGACTGGTGCGATTAAATTTAATGCTGAATATGGCGACAATGAAATGTTTTTTTCCGTTTGTATCCGGTGTGTTCTGTCTGCTGCCGGTAATGTCATCGGGGGCATCCGGTGCAGAATTGTCAGATGCTCCTGTTCCTGTGGAAGTTACAGTCAAGAACCTCAATGTCCCTACCGTTGTCGGCAGGGATTTCAATGTCGTGGCTGAAATACACATTGACAATGATTCCCCGGGGCCGGGCGCCGGAAATGCGGCTTCCGCCGGGCCTGCCGTGCTTGATGAAGTTTGCGTCACTCTGTCCGGCCTTCCGCGCAAGGCAGTCAGAAATGTGAAGCTCATGTATACGGGCACTATGTCCGCCATACACTCCAGGACGACTTCTTTTGCAATGAGGACTCTTGTTTCACAGACCGGGTCGCAGCAGATGCTGTTTGCGGATTCCCATTATGCCCTGGAGCTGTGCTCGGTCCGGCCTTCGGCCAGGGATTCTGAATATGCCTCCGGCAGACCGGGGGCTGTGGCCAGGCCGGGATCCGTCGATGCCTTCAGGATGAGCCTTTCCGCGCAGCAGCCTCTTGTCAAGGGAGACAACTGGTTCTATGTCAGTGTTTCCGTTGATCCGCGGCATATAGAGGACATGTCGTCGGTATACTCTCTGTCAGTAGACGAAGTGGCTGTTTCCGGAAAGACTTCCGCCGGTGCGTCTGCCGGAAGATGTCCTGCGTCCCTGGAGCAGGAGGGATGTACCGGACACCGCCTTGCCGTGGCTTTGCGCGACCATGGGGATGACGGGGTCTTTTCATACCGGATTCCCGGACTGGTGACTACTCCTTCTGGTACTCTCATAGCCGTGTATGATGTCCGTCACCATACTTCGCTTGACCTTCAGGAAGACATTGATGTCGGGATGAGCCGCAGCACCGACGGCGGGAGGACATGGGAGAAGATGAAAATCATCATGGACATGGGCCGTTGGGGAGGCTTGCCCGATGCCCAGAACGGAATCGGCGACCCGGCCGTACTTGTGGATGAGAACACAGGCGAAATCTTCGTCGTGGCAGTCTGGACCCACGGGCTCGGCAATGACAGGGCGTGGAATCAGGTCGGTGACGGATTCGGGCCGGAAACCACTGCGCAGCTGATGATGGTCAGCAGCAAAGACGATGGAAAGACATGGTCTGAGCCACGGAATGTCACCAGGCAAGTCAAGGCGGAGGAATGGCGCTTTACTCTCCAGGGACCGGGCCGCGGCATCTGCATGTCCGACGGCACTCTCGTCTTCCCGATACAGTATGTGGGGCCGGACAGGGTGCCGAATGCCGGCATCATGTACAGCCTTGACCATGGGGAGACCTGGCATTGTCACGGACACGCCTGGACCAACACGACGGAATCCCAGGCCGCGGAAGTGGCTCCTGGTGTGGTGATGCTCAACATGAGGAACAACCGCGGGACAGGCAGAATCGTATGCACGACTGAAGACCTCGGGCGTACCTGGACTCTGCACCCTTCTTCCGAAAAGCTCAGGGAACCCGTGTGCATGGCAGGGCTGCTTCAGGTGGACGCGCAGGACAATGTCCTCGGCCGTGACATCCTGCTCTTCTCCAACCCTGACACTGTCAAGGGGCGCAACCATATCACAATCAAGGCCAGTCTGGACGGAGGACTTACATGGCTTCCGGAGAATTCCCTGCTCCTTGACGAGGAGGAAGGCTGGGGCTACTCCTGCCTCACGATGATTGATTCCGGGACAGTGGGCATTCTTTATGAGGGAAGTGTCTCGCAGCTTGTGTTCCAGACAGTCAGGATTGCAGACATTGTTTCTTCAGATGAGTAGAAGATTATCTGCAGAAAGTATCCCTGATGTCATTATTATTATTTAATGACATGAAGAATTATTCAGAGACATTAGGGTATTGACGGTAAATCCCTCCCGCCGCAGGCGGGCTCCTCCCGTTCACGAGGCCACGGGCGGCCACGCCGTCAATATCCTCATGCCTCTGGCTCAATGAATGATTATCAATTTTTTTTGCATATTCCGTCTGAAGTGTATACCGCGCCCGGTGGAGCGTATTTTGGACTCCATCTGGCGTGATTTTCCTGTATTTTCACGGCCGTCGGCAATTTGAAAATGCTGTCGGGCACACTTTTGTGGGAAAATTACGGCCGTTGGACCTCCATAATATATAACTTCCATAAATAGAACCGCCATTGCATATATAAAAATATGCGTTGTCTCTGTGAAATCTGAAATCTTTCATTAACTTTGTTTCCGCTCTAATCACATAACACTAATGAAAGTACTGACAATTGAGGATCTGAAAGCCGTCAGGACTGCTGCCGCGAAGAAACTTTTCCTGCGGGAACAGAGCGACAAGTCCACGGACGGCCACAGCAGCGGTCTTGATGCCGGCACAAGTCACATGCAGGTTCTGATCTGCGGAGGCACTGGTTGCAAAGCCTCCTCGAGCCATCTCATCTGCGATAAAATCAAGGAACTTCTGGAAGACAGGGGGCTCTCCGACAAGGTTGATGTCATCACTACGGGATGCTTCGGCTTCTGCGAAAAGGGACCTGTGGTCAAGATTATCCCGGACAACACATTCTATACACAGGTGACTCCGGATGATGCCCATGACATTGTCAATGAGCATATCGTCGGAGGCAGACGGGTTGAGCGCCTGCTCTATGTCGACCCGAAGACAGGGCAGAGCGTCAGCGACTCCAAGCACATGGATTTCTACAGGAAGCAGAAGAGGGTTGCCCTGAGGAACTGCGGATTCATAGATCCGGAGAATATAGAGGAATACATTGCCCGGGACGGGTATTTTGCCTTGGCCACAAGCATATTGCAGAAAACCCCGGACGATGTCATTGAAGAAGTCAAGCGCTCCGGGCTCAGGGGACGTGGAGGCGGAGGCTTCCCGACAGGAGTGAAATGGGGCTTCGCCCGCAAAAGTGTATCGGATGTCAAATATGTTGTCTGCAATGCTGACGAAGGGGATCCCGGGGCCTTCATGGACCGTTCGATCATGGAGGGGGACCCGCATTCTATTGTCGAGGCAATGGCAATATGCGGATATTCCATCGGCTCGTCAAAAGGGCTTGTATACATCCGCGCCGAATATCCTCTGGCCATTCATCGTCTCAAGACTGCCATAGGCCAGGCCAGGGAATGGGGCCTTCTCGGAGACAATATCCTCGGAAGCGGATTCTGCTTCGACATTGAGATAAGATATGGAGCCGGGGCCTTTGTCTGCGGAGAGGAGACTGCCCTCATACATTCTATGGAAGGCAAGAGGGGAGAACCTACCATGAAGCCTCCTTTCCCGGCAGAATCCGGATATCTCGGCAAGCCGACTAATGTCAACAATGTCGAGACATTCGCAAATATTCCTGTGATACTTACAAGAGGGGCAGACTGGTTCGCTTCAATCGGCACGGAGAAATCCAAGGGAACAAAGGTGTTCGCCCTTGCCGGCAAGATCAACAATGTGGGACTCATTGAGGTGCCGATGGGAACGACGCTCCGGGAGGTCATCTATGAGATAGGCGGCGGCATCAAGGGAGGAAAGAAATTCAAGGCCGTCCAGACCGGAGGCCCGTCGGGCGGATGCCTTACGGAAAAGCATCTTGACATACCTATTGACTTCGACAGCCTTCTTGCCGAAGGTTCCATGATGGGCTCCGGCGGAATGATAGTGATGGACGAGGATGACTGCATGGTATCGGTGGCTCGGTTCTATCTGGACTTCACTGTCGAAGAGTCCTGCGGGAAATGCACTCCATGCAGAATCGGCAACAAGCGTCTGCTGGAGACCCTGGACAAGATTACCGGAGGCCGCGGCACAGAGGAAGACCTGAAGACACTGTCTGTCCTCGGAAAAGTAATCAAGGACACCGCCCTCTGCGGACTGGGGCAGACATCGCCGAATCCGGTGCTTTCCACACTCAACAATTTCTATGACGAGTATCTTGAGCATGTGCGGGACCACAAGTGCCGGGCGAAGCAGTGCAAGGCGCTTCTGACATACAGCATCAATCCTTCGCTCTGCATCGGCTGTCACCTGTGCGCGAAGAACTGCCCTGCGGATGCCATCATAGGGGATGTCCGCAAGCCGCATATAATCAATCCTAACAACTGCATCCGCTGCGGAATGTGCATGGCGCGGTGCAAGTTCAAGGCGATATCAGTGAATTAGCTAACTACATACGGAAGCCATTATGGACGACAAACAGATAACCCTGCAGATTGACCATCATTTCGTGACGGTCCCTGAAGGAACCACCATACTTGAGGCGGCGCAGAAAATCGGCATAGACATTCCTACGCTCTGCCACATCGACCTCAAGGGAACCTGTATCAAGAACAATCCTGCATCATGCAGAATCTGCGTGGTGGAAGTGGAGGGCAGACGCAACCTTGCCCCCGCCTGCGCGACGAGATGCACAGACGGTATGGTCGTGAGGACGAGTACTCTGCGCGTGATGAATGCACGGAAGATAGTTGCAGAGCTGATTTTGTCCGACCACCCGAACGAGTGTCTCACCTGTCCGAAGGCGGGCAACTGCGAGCTCCAGAATCTGGCGCTGCGCTTCAATATCCGCGAGATGCCGTTCAACGGAGGAGAACTGTCACCGCGCAAGAGGGAGGTGACGGCATCCATAGTCAGGAATATGGACAAGTGCATCTTCTGCCGCAGGTGCGAGAGCGTCTGCAACGAAGTTCAGACGGTAGGTGCCCTCGGAGCCATAAGGAGAGGCTTCAATACCACGATAGCCCCTGCATTCGACAAGATGATGTCGGAGAGCGAATGCACATACTGCGGCCAGTGCGTCGCCGTATGTCCGGTGGGTGCGCTTACTGAAAGAGACCATACCAACAGGCTGGTGGAAGACCTTGCGGACCCGGACAAGACTGTAATCGTGCAGACTGCTCCTGCCGTCAGGGCGGCGATAGGGGAGGAGTTCGGACTCCAGCCGGGAACCCTCGTGACCGGCAAGATGGTGGCTGCGTTGCGGGAGCTCGGCTTCGACTATGTGTTTGACACGGATTTTGCCGCAGACCTGACAATAATGGAAGAAGGGACCGAGATGCTTGACAGGCTCACGAGATATCTTGACGGAGACAAGTCCGTAAGGCTGCCGATTCTGACATCGTGCTGCCCGGCCTGGGTGAATTTCTTCGAGCATCAGTTCCCTGACCTTCTGGACATACCGTCCACGGCCAGGTCCCCGCAGCAGATGTTCGGCTCCATTGCGAAGACATGGTGGGCGGAGCAGCTGGGAATACCCCGCGAGAAGCTCGTTGTCGTGTCCATAATGCCGTGCCTTGCGAAGAAATACGAGTGCGACAGGGACGAATTCAAGACAAACGGCAATCCTGATGTGGACTATTCCATTTCGACGAGGGAACTCGCCCGTCTCATCAAGAGGGCGAACATCAGCTTCACCCTTCTTCCGGACATGGACTTCGACCAGCCTCTGGGCACTTCTACAGGTGCCGGAGTCATATTCGGGGCTACGGGAGGCGTGATGGAGGCGGCACTCAGGACTGTATATGAACTGTATACCGGCAAGACATTGAAGTCAGTCAATTTCCAGTCTGTCAGAGGCATGGAAGGCGTCCGTCGGGCTACGGTGGACCTGGACGGATTCCAGCTGAAGGTCGGCATAGCCCACGGCCTGGGAAATGCCCGGCATCTTCTCGAGGACATCAGGCACGGACGCAATGAATACCATGCCATTGAAATCATGGCCTGTCCGGGAGGATGCATCGGTGGCGGAGGACAGCCTCTGCACCACGGCAATTCCGCCGTGCTTTATGCAAGGGCTAATGCCCTGTACAAAGAAGATGCGGGCAAGACCATACGCAAGTCTCATGAGAATCCTTTCATAAAGACGCTTTACCGCGAATTCCTCGGCAAACCGCTGAGTGAAAAGGCGGAACATCTTCTTCACACACATTATTTCAACCGGTCAATATAAAAGATATGCCAGATACAAAACTTCCTTGCGATGTCGCCGAGAAGGTAAATGCCATCTGTCAGGCGCATGGAGACAATCCGGGAGAACTCATCAATATACTGCATGAGGCCCAGCATGTCATGGGCTATCTCCCGGAAGAGATGCAGCGCATGATTGCCCGCCGGCTGGGCATACCTGTGTCCAAAGTATACGGGGTGGTGACTTTCTATGCATTCTTCACCATGACCGCGAAGGGAAAATACCCTATTTCAGTGTGCATGGGGACGGCATGCTATGTAAGGGGCTCGGAAAAGCTTCTTGAAGAGTTCAAGAGAGTCCTCGGCATCGATGTCGGGGAGACAACGCCTGACGGCAAATTCTCACTTGACTGCCTGAGGTGCGTCGGAGCCTGCGGACTTGCTCCTGTGGTGATGATTGGCGACAAGGTATACGGCCGTCTGCAGCCTGTGGATGTAAAGCGCATTCTGGAAGAACTGGACTGACTGGTCAGTCCCTCTTTCCCGTAGCCGGCGTCCCGGCTTCCTCCGGCAGGGCGACTTTCCCGAGAATCCCTCCTGCCCAAGCCAGCGTCATCCCGTAGTTCGTAATCGGGACATTCTGTGCTGCTGCGGCTCTGATTCTGCTGAGTACAAGTCTTCTGTTGAACATGCAGGCACCGCAGTGGATTATCAGGTCGTAGCCTGTCAGGTCTTCAGGAAAATCCTTTCCGGAGACGATGTCAATGCAGATGCCTTCACCGAATCTTTTCCTGAGCATTCCCGGGATTTTCACTCTGCCTATGTCTTCGGATGCCGGGGCATGGGTGCAGGCTTCTGCAATCAGTATCCTTGACCGGCCTGTCAGCCCGTCCAGGGCCTCCGCACCTTTGAGGAAAGTCCGCACATCTCCCTTGAGCGCCGCGAAAAGTATTGAGAATGAAGTGATGAGGCTGCCCTCAGGCTTCAGCCTCCAGGCAGTGTCAAAGGCCTGTGAGTCTGTTATTATCAGATGCGGGGCGGCGGCAGTGCGTTTCAGCGCATCTTCCATTCCCTCAGGTGTGCAGCATACTACAGTGCATTTTTTCTCAAGAAGTTCCCTTATTGTCCTTGACTGCGGAAGTATCAGCCTGCCTTCCGGAGCCCCGCTGTCCTGAGGCATCACCAGCATCACCAGGTCTCCTTCTTTTACCAGGTCTCCGGTGACAGAACGGCGGCTTTCCTTGCTGCGTATATCCCGGATGGCCCCGAATAGCCTTTCCCTGCCTTCTCCTGTGGCCGCGTTCACAATCACCGGGGGCTGACCCGTGATTTCCTCGGCGGGCATCGGTTTTCCTGAGGCATGGTTGCCGCAGCCCTTGGGCATGACATTCACTGTCGGAATCACCGGAATGTCCTTGAGTGAAATTTTCCTGAACCATTCTCTTTCACAGGAGTCTCCGTCGGTAAATATGAAGATGACGATGTCGGCGCTGTCAAGGGCGGCTTCAGTGGCTTTTATGCGTTTCCCGCCGAGCCCCGAGGCATCGTCGTCAAATCCGGCAGTATCAATGAGAAGGCATGGCCCGGCCTCCGGAATTTCGATTGCTTTCCTTACAGGGTCCGTGGTCGTGCCCGGCACATCCGATACGAGTGATGCGGCCTGGCCGGTGAGAGCATTGACCAGGCTTGACTTGCCGCTGTTCCTTTTGCCGACTACAACTATGTGCAGCCTTTCCGGGGATGGTGTCGTGTTTCCAGCCATGATGCCAGTCGTAATTTTCAGAATCGGAAGTCCCTCTGCCCTCCGGCTATTTCCCCCAGGTGCTTTTCCGTGAGTTCCCTGACTTTCGGGCTTCCGATGTTTTCCAGTTCCCGGCTTATTGCTTCCATACCCCTGGCCTTTGTCCGGGGTGAGGCATAGTCCTGAAGATATTCCATCAGGGTCATCAGGGCATTCGGCTGACAGCAGTCGGCTATCTTGCCTCGCTTTACCAGAGACATGAAGCGGTCTCCGGTGCGCCCTTCCCGATAGCATGCGGTGCAGAAGCTCGGTATGTATCCAAGGTCAAGCAGCCATCCCACCACTTCGTCCAGCGACCTCCTGTCGCTGATGTCAAACTGGGCGGTGTCCTCGGCCTGTCCTTCAGAGGAGTATCCGCCGACGCTCGTCCTTGAGCCGCCGCTGATTTGGGAGATGCCCAATCCGAGGACTTTTGCCCTCACTTTCTCTGACTCCCGCGTGGATATTATCATTCCTGTATATGGGACGGCAAGCCGTATTACGGCGACTATCCGGCAGAAAATCTCGTCCGGTACTGCATTCGGGAAATCTCCTGTGTCAATGTCGTCGGCAGGGCAGATGCGCGGAACACTGATGGTGTGCGGCCCGACTCCGAACTTTGCCTCAAGGTGTTCAGCATGCATGAGCAGGCCCGTCAGGTCATATCTCCATGTGTCAAGCCCGAAAAGCACGCCGATTCCCACATCGTCGATTCCACCCTCCATGGCCCTGTCCATGGCTTCGGTATGCCATTCATAGTCGCTCTTCGGTCCGGAAGGATGCAGGGCTTCGTAATTCTTCCTGTTGTATGTCTCCTGAAAGAGAATGTATGTGCCGATTCCGGCCTCTTTCAGCTTCCTGTAGTTTTCTACGGTAGTGGCGGCAATGTTGACATTCACCCTGCGGATGGCCCCGTTGCGGTGATGCGTGCCGTAGATTGTGGCGATGGACTCGAGGATATATTCAATGGGGTTGTGCACGGGGTCTTCCCCTGCCTCTATGGCGAGGCGCTTGTGCCCCATGTCCTGAAGCGCAGTCACTTCTTTCCTGATTTCTTCCTGGGAAAGCTTTTTTCTCGGTATATGGGTGTTCCTGGCATGATATGGACAGTAAGTGCAGCCGTTGACACACCAGTCGGAGAGATACAGCGGGGCGAACATCACGATTCTGTTGCCGTATAGCCTCTGTTTCAACTCCTTCGCCAGGCCGAACATCCTTTCCAGCAGGTCCGGCTCGTCGCATTCCATCAGCACCGCAGCCTCCCTGTGGTCCAGTCCACGGCATTCTTCCGCCTTGTCGAGAATGCTTTCGACGAGCTTCCGGTCGTTCTTATGGATTCTGGCGTATTCAATCGTGTCGAGTATTTCCCTGTCGCAGATGAATTCCCCGGCCTTGCCGGATGCCGGGTTATAGTCCTTCAGCAGTGCTGTCATCTCCCTGGCCACCGCAGAGGACGCTCCCTTGCCTCCGAGCGCCTTGCGGATTTCCCTGTATCCCTCAAGCATTTCCTCCCTGCGCGCCCCGTCTTCGATGAGGGACCGGATTTCCCTGACGAGATTGTCCGCATTGCAGTCATCCTGGATGAATTCCTTGAAAACAAGCCTGTCGGCAATCAGGTTCCCGAGACTTATGTATTTGACTTTTACTATTTTCCTGGCGATGGCATATGTGATTCTGCTTCCCATGATGAATCCCACTGCCTGCGGGGTGCCGAGAAGGGCTGTCTCCAGAGAGGCCGTGCCGGAATTGACCACTGCCGCCTCCGCATTCCTGACTATTTCCTGCGTCTGCCCGAAAATGACCTTGACGTCAGGAATGCCCGGGGCTGTGCATGTGTCATGGCCTGTGCCGGAGCATGTGCCCTCTGTCTTCAGCTTCTGCAGCCACGGCTGATAGTCATCCGTCGACCTTGCCGGAGCCCCGGCTATTATGAACTGCCAGTCCCGGTAGCGGGGGAGAGAGGCCATCCTGCAGGCAAATTCTGTCAGGACAGGCATCATTGTGCTGATTTCCCCTTTCCTTGAGCCGGCGAGCATGGCGATTATCGGCTTGTCCGGCAAATTGTTGCGCCGCAGGAAGTCCTGCCGGCTCTCATTGGCCGCCTTCGAGTCGTCAATGGCGTCGACAAGAGGATTGCCCCTGTAGATGAAGTCCACCCCCTTGTTTCTGAAATACGGTATTTCGAACGGGAATACTATGAACAGCTTGTCGACATATTCCTTGAGTTTCCTGATTCTGCCCTCCCTCGATGCCCATACTTTCGGGGCGATATAGTAGAATACCTTAAGCCCGTGCCTGTGGGCAAATTCCGCTATCTTGAAATTGAATCCGGGATAGTCGATGAGAATCACGGCATCGGGCCTGAACCGCAGGATGTCCTTCTTGCAGAACTTTATGTTGCCGAGGAGTCTGGACGCATGGGTGAACACTTCCCAGAATCCCATGATTGCCCCTTCTCTGTAATGGCGGACGAGGCCTGCCCCATGCTTTTCTGCCCCGGAGCTGTCTCCGTCCCCGGGATTGCCGGGCGTCGGACGGTTGTCATGCATCGTCCTGCTGTCATGTGCCGGCCGGTTTTCTTTGAATACCTTGTCCATCAGGTCGCCTCCCCAGAACCTTATCACTGCGTGCGGGTCTTCGGAGTACAGGCCTTTCATAAGATTGGAGCCGTGCAGGTCTCCTGATGCTTCTCCTGCGATTATATAGTATCTCATGAATCCCGTCATTAATGGAAGTCCGAGTCGAAGCCTGAAGATTCAAGCCTTGAGACCTCCTCCCGGTCTGTGGTGTCGATATTGTGTGCGACTATCGAGATGTAGCCTTCCTTCATCAGCCAGTGGTCGGACCTGAAGTCATTGTCTTGTCCGTCAACATATTCGCCTGCCATCACATAGAGCGTCTCCCCGTCTTCGCATTCAGGCTCGCTCTTCTGTCCGAGCATTTCCGGAGTTATGCCGTAACGGGCATAAATGGCCGGGTCCCACGGATAGAATTCCTTTATCCATCTTCCGCTGCCCTGGTGTCCTGCACGGATGCCCTTTATCTCATCGGCAGGGATATCGGGAAAATTGACATTATAGTATATGCCCTTTCTCTCCGGAAGATTTTCCATTATCATTCTGAAGATGTCCGGAAAATATTTCTCCACTGCGGAAAAGTCGGCCTCCGGGTCCAGAGTGGACAGGGATACGCCTATGGCGGGAATGCCGTTGAGGGCAGCTTCCTGTGCCGCTCCGAGTGTCCCCGAATAGCATGATGCCGTGGAGGCGTTCGACCCGTGGTTGATGCCGGACACGACGACATCCGGGAATCTGTCAAGGAAACAGGTATTGAGCCCGAATTTGACACAGCTTGCCGGGGTGGCGTCAAGGTAGGTCCATGATACATGCCCGTCCCCGTCCCCGTCCGCATCCGTCCCTTCCTCTGCCAGCTTCCTGTATGCTATCTGCTTGAGCCCGAGCGACACGGCCATTGACATGCCTGACTGGTGCTTTTTCGGGGCTATGACAGTTACATTGCCGAATTTTTTCATTATTTCTGCCAGGACCCTGATTCCCTTGGCCTGGTATCCGTCGTCATTCGTAATTAAAATCTCCATCTGGCGTCCTTTCATTTTTCCGGAGACAAATATAGTGGAATATTCATTATCTTTTTATTTCTATTATCTTTATCTTTGTCCCGAGAAAACAGGTTTGGCTTATGGAAAGAATATCAGAAGAGGTTCTCAAGGAGGATTCCCGTTATCTGGCGCTGCTGTCACTGCGCTTTCCCAGCATTGCCGCCGCCAGCACTGAGATCATCAATCTTGAGGCCATACTGAATCTGCCGAAGGGAACAGAGCATTTCCTTGCGGATCTCCATGGTGAGCATGAGGCATTCCAGCATGTCCTGAGGAATGCGTCGGGGACCATCAAGCGGAAAGTGAATGAAATCTTCGGAAATTCCCTCTTTGAATCCGAGAAGAAGGAACTCTGTACCCTCATATATTATCCCGAGCAGAAGCTCCAGCTCATAAAGGAGCAGGTACAGGACATGGATTCGTGGTACAGCGTCACACTGAACAGGCTCGTGAAAGTGTGCCAGAACGTGTCTTCCAAATACACCAGGTCCAAGGTGCGCAAGGCACTCCCGGAAGAATTTTCATATATCATACAGGAGCTGCTCCACGAAAGCAGCACTGAGCCGAACAAGCAGGCATACATCAATGTCATCATCAGCACCATAATAGACACTTTGAGGGCTGATGACTTCATCATCACCATGTGCAATCTGATCCAGAGGCTTACGATTGATTCGCTGCACATACTCGGAGACATATTCGACAGGGGGCCGGGACCGCACATCATCATGGACATCCTGTGCGGATATCATAATTTCGACATACAGTGGGGCAACCATGACCTTCTCTGGATGGGCGCGGCATCCGGGAACGATGCATGCATAGCAAATGTCCTGAGGCTTGCGATGCGTTATGCCAACCTTTCCGTGCTTGAGGACGGCTACGGCATTAATCTTCTGCCGCTGGCCACATTTGCCATGGATACTTATGCGGACGACCCGTGCACTTCTTTCGGCCCGAGGATAGAGGATGAGGACACGCATATTGACGACAAGACATTGAGGCTGCTTGCCCAGATGCATAAGGCGGTGAGTGTCATTCAGTTCAAGCTTGAGGCCGGGATTATCCGCCGCCATCCGGAGTTCAAGATGGAAGACAGGCTCCTGCTTGAGCACATAGACAGGGACAGGAAAGTGTTTGTCCTGGACGGGAAGGACTATGAGATGATATCATGCTATTTCCCGACCGTGGATCCATCTGACCCGTACAGCCTTACTCCCGAGGAAAAGGCCGTCGTGTCCAAGCTCCATGAGTCATTCACCAGAAGCGAGAAGCTCCGCAGGCACATCAAATGCATTTTCCGCTACGGGTGCATGTACAATGTCTGCAACTCGAACCTTCTTTTCCATGCATCCATGCCCCTCAATGAGGACGGCTCCCTGAAGGATGTGGAGATTCTCGGCAAAAAGTACAGGGGGAAGAAACTCCTTGACAGGGTGGGCCAGCTGGTAAGGACTGCCTATTTCGCCGAAAAGACGGCCCCCGAGAAAGATTTTGCAGTGGACTACATGTGGTATCTGTGGTGCGGCAAGGACTCTCCGGCATTCGACAAGAGCAAGATGGCTACATTCGAGAGATATTTTCTTGCGGACAGGGAAATGCACAGGGAGGAGAAGGGTGCCTACTATACTCTCCGCAACAATGAGGAAGTCTGCGACAGGATTCTTGACGAGTTCGGCGTAAAGGGGGAGCACAGGCATATCATCAACGGACATGTGCCCGTGAAGGCCGTTCAGGGAGAGAAGCCGGTCAGGGCCAACGGTAAGCTCATGGTCATCGACGGCGGATTCTCCAGGGCATATTTCCCGGAGACGGGCATAGCCGGGTATACTCTCGTATATCATTCCAGGGGCTTCCAGCTCGTCCAGCATGAGCCGTTTTCCTCCACGCAGAAGGCGATAGAGGAGGGACAGGACATCAAGTCCACGACGCAGCTCGTGGAGATGAGCAGCAAGCGCATGTTTGTCAGGGATACTGACAAGGGCAGGGAGCTCATGGTCCAGATTGAGGACCTGAAAAAACTTCTGCAGGCATATCGGGCCGGAATCATCAAGGAACGTGTCTGAGGCTGTTGCCGGAGTGTGCGGGCCGGAGGACAATTGCAACCCCGTGTCATGACGCATACTGCCAGTTTGTCACGGTATTTTTTATTTTGAGACAAAAATGGCGGAATATTCATTATTTTTTTTACATTTGCATCGTTTTTGCAGGAAGATGCCCGCGGAAATGAAATTGAAATTTTGTTAACTTTTAAATATTAAAGCAATGATTAAACTTGGTATTAACGGATTTGGCCGTATCGGCCGTATGGTTTTCCGTGCAGCAGTCGAGAATTTCGCAGACGACATTCAGGTCGTAGGTATCAATGACCTTCTCGATCCGGAGTATCTGGCATACATGCTCAAGTACGATTCAGTACACGGCAGATTCAACCACGAGGTAAAGGTTGAGGACGGCTACCTTGTAGTAAACGACAACAAGATCCGCCTTACAGCTGAGATGGATCCTGCAAACCTCAAGTGGAACGAGGTCGGTGCTGATGTAGTCGTTGAGTCAACAGGTCTCTTCCTTACTGACGAGAAAGCCCGCAAGCACATCGAGGCCGGCGCCAAGAAAGTCATCATGTCAGCTCCTTCAAAGGACAGCACACCTATGTTCGTGTACGGTGTGAACGACAAGACATATGCAGGCCAGGACATCATCTCCAACGCATCCTGCACAACCAACTGTCTTGCCCCTATCTCCAAGGTTCTTCACGAGACATTCGGAATCAAGAGAGGCCTCATGACTACAGTTCACGCTGCAACTGCCACTCAGAAGACAGTTGACGGTCCTTCCAAGAAAGACTGGAGAGGCGGCCGCGGTATCCTCGAGAACATCACCCCTTCATCAACAGGTGCTGCAAAGGCTGTGGGCAAAGTCCTTCCTGAGCTCAACGGCAAGCTGACAGGTATGTCAATGCGTGTCCCTACTTCTGACGTTTCAGTTGTTGACCTCACTGTAGAGCTCGAGAAACCGGCTACTTACGAGGAAATCTGCGCTGCAATGAAGAAGGCGTCAGAGGGCGAACTCAAGGGTATCCTCGGATACACCAACGAGTCTGTCGTTTCAACTGACTTCCGCGGTGACTCCCACACTTCCATCTTCGATGAGAAGGCAGGTATCCAGCTCGACCCTACATTCGTGAAGGTCGTTTCATGGTACGACAACGAGTGGGGTTATTCAAACAAAGTCTGCGAAATGGCCCGCGTCATCGCAAAATAATTCCGGATACTTCAGTATTCCATATGCAGGGCTGCCTCGGGCAGTCCTGCTTTTTTTGTACTGACCGCTGCCGGAATGTTTTATTTTGTATCTTTGCGCCCTCGTTGGCAGTATTGATGATGGCAGATAGACTTTGGAACAGCAATTATCTCAAGATCTGGACAGGCAATTTCCTGCTCAACTTCTCGTTTACGCTGATTGTACCGCTGCTTCCCCTGTATCTGAGCGAAAGGTTCGGGGCGGCAAATGACACGATCGGGATGGCTCTTGCGGGATATACGCTTGTTGCCCTGATGATAAGGCCTTTCAGCGGCTATGTCGTGGACAATTGTCCCCGCAAGGCCGTGCTCCTGGTGTGCAATTTCTTTTTCTTCCTGCTGTTTTTCGGATACATTGTGGCAGGCTCGCTGACAATGTTCACGATATTCAGGACTTTGCATGGCGCTCCCTTCGGAGCCACTACCGTAGCGGCAAGTACGGTGGCGATAGATGTGCTCCCGTCATCCAGGCGGACGGAAGGAATCGGATACTATGGCCTCAGCAACAATCTTGCAACCGCCCTCGGCCCTGTTCTTGCGATATATCTGCTGCATGCTTTCAGCGGCAATTTCCAGGCCCTTTTCTGGATTTCCACGGCATTTTCCTTCGCAGGCCTGCTCATAGACGCTTCCGTGAAACTTTCTCCGAGGGAATTCAGGCCGGAAAAGCAGGTGATTTCCCTTGACCGGTTCTTTTTGCTGAAAGGATGGAGCGAGGCTCTTTCAATGATTTGTTATTCATTCAGCTATGGGGTAGTTTCCACATATGTGGCCATCTACGGCAAGGAAGAGCTTGGAATGACCGGCGGTACAGGCATATTCTTCACTCTTTTCGCGGTGGGGCTGATTGTCTCCAGATTGACCGGAGCCAGGGCGCTGCGGGAGAACCGGGTCAGCCACAATGCGGCCATAGGATGCGTAGCCTCGCTTTGCGGATATCTGATTTTTGCAGCCGTTCACAATCCTGCCGGATATTATGCCTCGGCCTTTATCATAGGGCTCGGCAACGGCCACATGTATCCGGCTTTCCAGAACATGTTCATCAACCTTGCCGCGAACAGCCAGAGGGGCACCGCAAATTCATCCATACTCACTTCATGGGATGCCGGCGTGGGGCTCGGGGTCCTCTTCGGGGGCATGCTGTCCGAACATTTCGGGTATCACAGTGCTTTCTGGGCTGCACTTGCCGTCAATGCGGCAGGGGTGGTCTGGTTCTTCTGTTATGTCAGATCGCATTTTGAGCACAACAAGCTCAGGTAAGGACTTGTCAATTTATTAAATCAAAGAAAAGCAAGGAGGAGGATGTCGTGGCAAAATTTCCGTTCAGAAAGAGAAAAGTGGAGGATGCGGGAGTGTCCGAGGCCCGGGACCGCATATCAAATGTAATTAAGGAACAGCAGGATGGCATCTTGTCAAACAAAGCCGTCCGCCGGCCGTCATGGGTCGTGTCGACGGTCCCGTTCATTGTATTGATTGCAGTCCTTGTGGCTGTCATAAGGGTCTTCGGGGCGGATTCCCTTGCCGGGGGCAGCCAGGTTGCGCTCATCGTGGCATCTGCTGTCATCGTCGCCATTTCCATGGCAGTGTACGGTACTTCATGGCAGACACTTGAGGATTCTGTGCTCGACAATATCCGCTCGGTCGGATCGGCCATACTGATACTTTTCCTGATTGGCGCCATTGCCGGCACATGGATGGTCAGCGGCATAGTCCCGACTCTGGACTACCTCCCTTATTGCCTCTTCAATATCATATCGCCTCTGATGTCGGTATTTGTTGCCGCAATAGGGTACAGGATATACAGAAATTCATCCCCGGAGATTTCGGAAGAGGCTGCCGGGCAGGCCTCCGGCAAGTGATTTTGATTTAAGGGCAATTTATGCTATTTTTGTCCGGTTTTATGAATTTTTGTCAGATTTTATAAAGTGGATGTCCGGACATGCCGTCCATGACAGGCATGCAAAGTTATTTAATGAATCATATGACGGGAAACACAGGTATTGACGGATATGCGGTCATAACCGGGGCCAGCACCGGCCTCGGGAAATGCTTCGCTCTTGAATTGGCATCCCGCAACATAAACACCATCCTCGTCTCTCTGCCCGGCGAAGGGCTTGGGGATGTGTGCTCAATGTGCCGGGGAAAAGGCACCGACAGCGTCTTTTATGAGACGGACCTCACTGACATGTCCTGTCTGATGGACCTTACAGCCGAAATCAACAGGAAATACAAGGTCAGCATTCTCATCAACAACGCCGGCATGGGCGGGACAGACATATTCGAGAAGGCATCGGCCGGATACATAACAGGCATCATCCGCCTGAATGCCTGTGCCACAACAATGATGACACATGAGCTTCTTCCCAATCTTCTGGACGGGAAAAGTTCCTTTGTGCTGAATATTTCCTCCCTTGCATCCCTTACTCCGACCGGATTCAAGACGGTATATCCTGCATCAAAGTGTTTTGTCAGGTATTTCTCCGTCGGACTCAGGAATGAACTCAAGGGGACTCCGGTATCCGTGAGCGTGGCACTGCTCGGTCCTATGGCTACCCGTCCGGATATAGCGGAAAGAATCAGAAGCCAGGGATGGATAGGCAGGTTTCTGACTGTCCCTGTCGAAGCCGTCGCGAAAGAATGCGTCGACGGCATGTTCAGAAGGAAAGGTACGATAGTATGCGGTCTGTCCAACAAATTCAGCAGATGCCTGCTCAAGGTTATTCCTGAGGGCATAAGGGCTTCTGTCATGACGAGGACGATGTCCAATGAGCTGAAATGCCAGGGCCTGATATAGAATAATACCATAGCAGACAGATGGAAAGAATAATTGTAACGGGAGCCAACGGCATGCTGGCTTCAAATATAATCGGGGAACTCCTCAAGAACGGGTACGAAGTTGTCGGCACCGTCAGGAATCTGGGCCGTTACCATGGTCCGAGAGGAGAAAATCTGGAACTGGCGGAATGTGACTTCAAGGATGTTGAGGCCATGGGCCGGCTGATGGACGGATGTTCCGGAATCATTCATGTGGCGGCCATGACTTCGCAGGGCGAAAATGACTATGGGAAATTCAGGAAAGTGAATGTCGTCGCCACGGAAAATCTCGTGAAGGCCGCTGTTGCACACGGACTCAAAAGATTTCTGTACGTAAGCACGGCGAATGCCATAGGATATGGAGACGCCGAAGGCAAGCCGATGATGTATCCTTTTACAGCGTCGCACTATGCCGTCAGCAAGGCCGAGGCGGAAAAGATGATATTGCCGTACAGGGACCGGATAGACATCGTGATAGTCAATCCTACTTTCATGGCCGGGCGCTACGGTACGGCCAAAGGCTCCAACCGGCTTTTCAATATGGTCCGGAAGTCTCCGGTGGTGTTCTGTCCGAAGGGCGGAAAGAATGTCATTGATGTCCAGGAGGCTGCCCGGGGAATGGTGCTCGCATACCGCAGGGGCCGCAACGGGGAGAACTATCTGATAACGGGCCGGAACTACAGCTACAGGGAACTGTTCTCGGATGCAGCCAGGGCTCTCGGCAGGCATCCTCTGCTTGTGACTGTCCCGAATTTCCTGCTCAGGGCCGCGGGTGCACTGGGCGACATGCTCCACAGGATGGGGATATCGACGGACCTTTCCAAAAGCAATGTCACAATGCTGATGATCAACAATCATTACAATGCCACCAAGGCAGAAAAGGAACTCGGGTTCAAGGCTGCCCCTATAGATTTCCGGCAGATGCTTTCATGCAACTCCGGAGAATGACGGTGAAAAAATCCGATAATAATTATAAAATACATACAGATATGAAAAGAATGTTTATTGCAGCTGCAATCTGCCTTTTTTCCGCGGCTCCTGCTTTTGCCCAGGACAAGGAAAAAGAAGAGACTCCGGAGTATGAATTCACTGTCGTGAAGGAAAATCCCATTTCTTCCATCAAGGACCAGCACAGGTCGGGCACATGCTGGTGCTTTTCCGCACTTTCGTTCCTCGAGTCGGAAATCATGAGGACAAAGGGGTATGACGATGTTGACCTGTCAGAAATGTTTGTTGTCTCCAAGTCGTATCACGACAGGGCAGTAAAATATGTGCGTCTTGACGGGCATCTCAATTTCGCGGCAGGAAGTTCCTTCGGGGATGTGCTCCATGTCATCCGCGACTACGGCATTGTGCCGCAGGAAGTGATGCCGGGACTGAACTACGGTACAGAAAAGCCGGAGCATTTCGAGATGGACGCCGCCCTCAAGGGATATGTGGATGCAATTGTACAGAATCCCAACAAGACTCTTACCACAGCATGGCTCGGCGGCCTTGACGGAATCCTGAAGGCATATCTCGGGGAAGCACCGGAGGAGTTCACTGTGGACGGAGTGACCTATACTGCAGAATCCTACAGGGACTGGCTGGGCATCAATCCTGACGACTATGTGTCAATCACATCCTTCACGCACCATCCGTTCTGGACAAGTTTTCCGATTGAAGTCTGCGACAACTGGAGATGGGACTATTCCTGGAATGTGCCGCTTGACGACATGATGAGGATAATGTACAATGCCATTGAAAACGGCTATACCATCGCGTGGGGCTCGGATGTCAGCGAAAAAGGCTTCACCAGGAACGGGCTCGGCACCGTACCGGATGTGGATCCTGCCCCTGCCGGCGGTTCTGACCAGGAAAAATGGATAGGCAAGGACACTTCCAGGCCGGAGGCCGAAGCCACCGCGGCTGATGAAAAGGTCATAACCCAGGAAATGAGGCAGGACGGGTACGACAGGAAGACCACCACCGATGACCATGGCATGCAGATCTACGGCGTCGCCAGGGACCAGAACGGCACAAACTATTTCATGGTAAAGAATTCCTGGGGCGATGCAGGAAAATACAAGGGAATATGGTATGTCTCCGATGCATTCGTGAGATACAAGACCATCAACTTCGTCGTGCACAAGGATGCGCTTCCGAAGGACATAAGGAAGAAGCTCGGCATCAAGTAGCATGTCTCTGAATGTCAAAGAAGTTTGAAATGAACATCACAAGACATATTCCGAATACAATCACATCCATGAACCTCCTGTGCGGAGTTCTGGGTGTGATTTGTGTTTTCAGCGGGGAATCCGACACGGCGTTTCTCCTGATGCTGCTTGCCGCTGTATGCGATTTCTTTGACGGATTCTCGGCAAGGGCCCTCAAAGCCTATTCCGCCATAGGCAAGGAACTTGATTCTCTTGCCGACCTTGTCAGCTTCGGCCTCCTTCCGTCACTCATGCTCCACCGCATGATGACAGTCCTGAGCCCTGAAGCCGGACTGCTGTGCTATCTTCCGCTGCTTATTGTCGTGGCTTCCGCGCTCAGGCTGGCAAAATTCAATACGGATGACAGGCAGAGCGAGAATTTCCTCGGCCTTGCCACGCCCGCATGCGCCATGATATGCGGCTCCATGACATATTATATCATGAAAGATTCCGACAGTTTTCTCACCGTGTGGGCATCCGGCAGAATATTCATCCCGCTTGTCTCGATCATGCTGTCTGCCCTCATGGTCTGTGAACTGCCGATGTTCTCAATGAAAGTCAGGAAAGGGTCACAGAAGAATACCCCCCTGTACCGCATGAGAATTTCATTCATCGGCACCATGGTCGTCTCCGCCGTGCTCGTGCTTCTGCTCGGTCTCAACTGGTCCATGATTGTGCTGCTTGTCTTTGTGCTGTACATCATCATCAATGTCATCGGGGTATTGACGACGAAAAAGTAGAGTGCTTCTGCGGAAAGAAAACCGCGCCGGCTGGAGACATTCTTCCACCCGGCGCGGTTTTCTTTATCTTGTCCCGGCATGCCTTCCGGTGCCGGAATCTTATGTGTCATTCAGATCAGAAATTCGTTGCGTGAATCTTGAAATAGCTCTTCGGATGCTTGCATACAGGGCAGATTTCAGGGGCTTTCTTGCCGATGACGATATGTCCGCAGTTGCTGCATTCCCAGATCATGTCCTCATCCCTTGAGAACACGAGGCCTTCCTTGACATTGGCCAGGAGCTTGCGGTAGCGCTCCTCGTGCATCTTCTCGATGGCTGCCACTTTCTCAAAGAGGACTGCTATCTCGTTGAATCCTTCCTCGCGGGCTTCCTTTGCGAATCCTGCGTACATGTCAGTCCATTCGTAGTTTTCGCCCTCTGCTGCGTCAAGCAGATTCGCTTCAGTGCCTGGTACATCCCCGCCGTGGAGGAGCTTGAACCATATCTTGGCATGCTCCTTTTCATTGTTGGCAGTCTCCTCGAAAAGTTCAGCTATCTGCACATAGCCGTCTTTCTTGGCCTTGGATGCATAGTAGGTGTATTTGTTCCGGGCCTGGGATTCACCGGCGAATGCAGCCTGAAGATTGGCTTCGGTCTTTGTTCCTTTCAGATCTTTCATGATTGTCTAATTTAGAATAATTAAAAATTAAATGTTTTATGCAAAGTTAGGCAATTAAATCATATAAGCAACATTTTCAGAAGAAATATTAATTTTGTGCCTGCAAATTATTTTCTGGACTACAGGGATGGACAGGGCAGGATTCTTATATTCAAAATTCATTGACTCGCTGGAGTATGAGCCGACCTCATGTCAGGATACTCTGTTGCGCGGCATGGCGGAATTCATTGCGGGGGACGGCCATGACATAATGGTTGTCAACGGGTATGCCGGCACGGGGAAGACGACTGCCATGGCGGCGGTCATCCGTGCCATGCGCGAATTCGGCAGCCCGTGTGTCCTCCTCGCTCCGACCGGCCGGGCCGCAAAGGTGCTCTCCGGCTATGCGGGGCAGCCGGCCTATACCATACACAAGCACATCTACCGGCAGAAATCGGTGGGAGGGGACGGCTTCGGGCAGTTCTCTCTTTCTCCCAACAAGAACAATGACACTGTATATATCGTGGATGAGGTGTCACTCATCGGCATAGATACGCAGCAGTCCCAGTCCACGGGATTTTTCGGTTCCGGAAACCTGCTCGAAGACCTGGTGTCTTATGTGAGAGGAGGGCAGGACAACAGGCTTGTGCTCGTCGGGGACTCCGCCCAGCTTCCTCCTGTGGGTCTGGACTGCAGTCCGGCTCTTTCCGGAGACTACATGGATATGCTGGGGGGAGCCGAATATTCGGAACTTGTCACTGTTGTCAGGCAGAAGGGACAGTCCGGCATTCTTTCCGATGCCACAAGACTGAGGACACTCATTTCAGGGGATGCGCTCCTGATGCCTGATGAACTCGGCCTGGAAGAATACCCTGATGTCGAAAGAATCGGAGGAGGTGACCTGATCGGGAAAATATCGGATGCATATGACCGCTGGGGGGATGATGAGACTGTGATTCTGTGCCGGTCCAACCGGCGGGCGATAAAGTACAATGCAGGCGTCAGGGCTATGGTCCAGTTCAAAGAAGACAGACTTGTGCGCGGGGACAGGCTGATGATTGTGAAGAACTGCTATCAGTTCCTTGAAGAAGTGAAGGGCCTGGACTACATCGCGAACGGGGACATGGCCAAGCTGGAGAGAATCTCCGGATATGAAGAAAGATACGGACTTCATTTCGCCCAGGCGAGGCTCTCTTTCCCGGATTATGACGGACTGGAGGTCAACGCAAAAGTCATACTCGACACGCTTGAGTCGGAGAGTGCGGCCCTGACTTATGAGCAGCAGAACATGCTGTACAACGGAGTAAACGAGGATTATGCACATATCGCCAACAAAAAGAAAAGATATGAAGCCGTAAGGGAAGACAGATATTACAATGCCCTGCAGCTGAAATATGCCAATGCCGTCACATGCCACAAGTCCCAGGGCGGCCAGTGGAAATGCGTCTTCATAGACAATCCGTTCTGGCAGGACGAAATCGGGACGGATGACTTGAAATGGCTCTACACGGCCATGACAAGAGCCGTGGAGAAAGTATATCTTGTCAATTTCCGGGACGAGTTCTTCGTGTGACGCTTATTGCGGCGCTTATTGTCAGGCTAATTATGACATTTATTATGCAGAATATAATTATACAGAACAGCTTATTGTCATGAACGGAAAATACATGTCTGCGGTTGTATCGCTTTGCTCCCTGTGTATGGTTTCTTTCCATCTGCCGGTGCAGGCGGAGAAAGGGGAGGGCGAAGCCGGCGTCTGCGGGAGCGGGCAGAAGGAATTCAGGAAAATCCCGACAGGATGGAAATGGACATCGGACAGGGAAGCAGTCTTTACATATGACGGCACTTATGCGGATTCAGGCGCATTTGCCTTTGATGCCGTGGCCGGCAAGGCAAGGACCGGCGTCACTGCCCCTGAGAGATACGACGGTTTCCCGATACATCCGGAAGGGGCGGTGAACATGACCTGGTCTCCGGATTCGACGATGATTGCCTTTACAAGGGACAATGACCTGTATGTGGCTCATGCGGAGGACGGAAGGGAAGTGCGGCTGACTTCCGACGGCAGTGCCCTCATCCTCAACGGCTATGCATCATGGGTCTATTATGAGGAGATTTTCGGGCGACAGACTGACTACAGGGCTTTCTGGTGGTCTCCCGACGGAAGCCGCATAGGATTCTACAGATTCGACAACACAGGCGTGCCTCTGTTCCCCATATATTCTCCGTCCGGACAGGACGGTTCCCTGAAGAATACGCGTTATCCGAAGGCAGGGGAGCCTAATCCGGAGGTCAGAATCGGCATTGCAGATGTCCGCGGGGCATTTGACGCTGATGGCGGCACCTGTCACGGAAATGAGAAGCCCTCGGGCGGTGCGGCAGTGGTCTGGGCTGACTTCAACCCTGAAGAAGACCAGTATTTCGGCACTCCGTTCTGGAGCAGCGACGGCAACGGGCTGTTCGTGTCCAGGATGCCGCGGCTCCAGAATACCCTGGACCTGTATCGGGTGGATGCGTCCGACGGTTCAAAAAAGCACATATATCATGAGGAGTATCCCACATGGCTGGACTGGATCGGGGGCATGATTTTCGGGAAGGACGGCCTTTATATGGCCAGGAGTTTCGAGACAGGCTGGGAGCAGATTTACTTTCTGTCTTATGACGGCAGTGAGCTGAGACGGCTTACGGAAGGGAAGAACTGGAACATTTCCCTGCTCCGTGCCGACGGGAAGACTGGGGACATTTTTTTTACGGCCAACAGAGATGCTTCGGTCCGGCGGACATTGTACAGTGTCGACCGCAGGGGGCGGGTCACTGCCCTTACGGATCCTGTCTATGATGTTGCAGGAGTGGAGTTTTCTCCTGACGGGAAATATTTTGTGGCATCATATTCCAATTCTGTGACACCGGTGAAGGTGGCGGTTTTCGAAACTTACAGGAGGACACGACCTTCTGTCCCGGCCCGGACTTCTGACAGTGCCTTTGGAGATAAGATCCATGAAGGCCGTTTCTGTGCCGGGCATGTGGTGGCGGATATGGCATATGAGGGTTTTTCTCCTGATGACTTCGCTTTGCCGGAAATAGTGTATCTCAAGATGGAGGATGGACTCGAGGTGCCTGCGGCCATTACATATCCGAAGGATTTTTCAGTGTCATGCAGGTATCCGGTGCATGTCGACATCTACGGAGGCCCTGATACGCCGATGGTAAGGGACAGGTGGAGGACTCCGTCAGAGTCATCGCTCTGGTGGTCTGACAACGGCATAATAGAGGTCGTTGCCGACTGCCGGGCCTCAGGCCACAACGGCAGGGCCGGGCTTGACAAGATATACCGGCAGCTGACTGTCTGTGAAGTGAAGGATTTTGTCAGATGGGCGGAATGGCTTCAGTCACTGCCATATGTCCTGCCCGACAAAATCGGGGTCGAGGGATTTTCTTTCGGAGGAACCATGACGGCCATGCTCCTGATGCAGGCCCCGGAGTATTTCCATTATGGTGTTGCCGGCGGCGGAGTCTATGACTGGTCCCTGTATGATTCGCATTATACGGAAAGGTATATGGACACTCCGCAGAACAACCCTGAGGGCTACCGCGCTGCCTGCGTACTCGATTATGCAGGGGAATATCCGGTGGAGTACCATCCGGAAGACGGCGATTCGGCATGTCCGGACAGTACGGCATCCTTGCTGCATCGTCTGGAGCCTGTCATGCTCAAGCTGACCCATGGTACAGGAGACGACAATGTCCACTTTCAGAATACTCTCCAGCTCGTGGATACGCTTCAGAAAGCAGGGAAGAAATTCGAGCTGATGATATATCCCGACGGTATGCACGGCTACCGCGGAGCCCAGAAAGAGCATTTCGATGCGGCTAACCGCGAGTTCTGGCTCAAATATCTGAAAGGCGAGTGATTCTTTCCGTGACAATCAGCAGATTGTCTGCCTTCCCGGCGGAGAATTCGCATCTTGTCCCGAAAATATGGATGATGCCTGTCCCGTTCCCGGATATTGCTGGTTTTTTCCGCAGTCTTGTCCTCAGCATGTCGCTTGTCATCGGGATGTTTCTTGTGGTGACGTCTGCCTGCGGCCATGTCATCCCGGCTTCCTTAATGCCGGCCTTGCCCAGAGGCAGCGTCCTGATTATCCTGAAGACTTTCCCGAAGCCCAGGAGCTTTTCTATGGTGTCTTTGCCATTATTGCCGGGGAGAAGATACAGGTGTGTCGACTTTGCCAGCTTGACGAGTCCGAAGCGTTCTCCCAGGAGATTGAATGCCCCGGCCTTGAGCAATGCCTTGCCGGGCTCGAACAGAAAGCCGGACAGGCGCTCGGGCCCTGCGGCCAGCCTCATTGCGGCCTGCCTTTTTTCCTGCGCGGTGAAAACGAACGGATTGCAGGGGGATTCCCATGCAATGAATCCGGGTTCTCCTTTCCAGTCCCTGTCAAGCACGGCAAGCAGTTCCCGGCATTCTCCCTTTGCGGCGATGACATGGATTTCCCTGCACCTTTCCCCGAGCCTTGAAACGGCCATGTCAATGTCTGCCATCGGTGAGAGCTTTACCATCACATACTGCGCGCATCCGAGAAGTTCATCCTTAAGGGCAAGGATGTCCGGACGGCAGTCTTCCATCAGAAACACCTTTCTTCCGGCCCCGTCCCTTCTTGCGGGGTCAAGGTAGATGATGTCAGGGGCAAATTCCCCGATAATTCCGGACACACCGCCGGGCTTCACCTCCTTTCCGCTGATGATTATGTCATCGTGTCCGAGTATCCGGAAATTGTGTCTTGCGGCATTGCAGAGAGCTTCGTCCATCTCATTGTACAGAACTTTGAATCCGGCCTCCCTGAAGGCGCAGGAATCGGCCCCGAGCCCTCCCGTGAGGTCGGCAATATGCCCCCGGAATGCAGGCTTTTCCTCCGCGGCCATTTTGTCGTGTGCGGCAAGAGAGGCTGCGACGGAAGCCTTGAGTGCCGCGGTTTCAGACGAACTGCACTGTTCGGCAGATATGGTGTTAGGGTATATGAGGTCAGGGCAGCCGTACCATGCCGGCAATTTGGCCTTGAGCTTTCTCCTTGATTCTATTGTATTGACGGCAAGCGACATGTCTATGTCCGGCCATTTCTCCCTGGCAAGAAGCAGTGCCGCCGTGTCGTCTTCTGTATGCCCGAGTATGAAGTCCCTGAATGCTGTCATGTCCGTTTTCATCAGAATTCAAAGATAGTTATTTTATGGATGTTTCTTTCTGAAATTGCCGGCAGATATTTAAAATTTTAAATCAGAACAGGAAATATTCAGGATATATTTGTTATATTTGTACGATTTGATGGAGAAATCAGAAGCAGCAGTGGCTGAAACTTACGAAGGAACCACCTGATTGGAGATAATCGATAACACTATAGAATTATGGAAAGGAATTTCAGAGAAGCCGCCCAGAGCTGGCTTGACGGAAACTATGACCAGGAAACCAAGGACGAGGTCAGAAGACTTATGGAAACTGACCCTGCCGGGCTTGAGGATGCGTTCTACCGCAACCTTGAATTCGGGACAGGCGGACTCCGCGGCATCATGGGCGTCGGTACCAACCGCATGAACAAATATGTCGTGGCGATGGCCACCCAGGGGCTTGCCAACTACATTCTCAAGAATGTGCCGGGGGGAAACTGCAGCGTATGCGTGTCTTTTGACAGCCGGAACAACAGCGCTGCATTTGCAAAGATAACTGCAGAAGTCCTGTCCGCCAACGGCATCCATGTCTACATCTATGACTGCCTGCATCCGGTCCCCCTTCTGAGCTATGCCGTGCGCAAGAAGCACGCTACCGCCGGTGTCATGGTCACGGCTTCGCACAATCCTAAGGAATACAACGGATACAAGGTGTACTGGAGCGACGGAGCGCAGATTATTTCGCCTGTCGACAAGGAAATCGTTGCAGAGGTGAATGCCATCACTGACCCGTCCATGGTGAAATACACTGCAGACGGCAGGGAGGGCGGCATCGAGACCATGGGCGACGAGATGAACGACGCATACATGGATGATGTCCTGACGCTCATGCTCTCACCGGAGTCGAGGGAAAGGCACAAGGACCTGAAGATAGTGTACACCCCGCTTCACGGCTCAGGCGTGCACATCGTCCCTGCCATCCTGAAGAGACTCGGATTCGAGAATATATATCATGTTCCGGAGCAGGATGTGAGCGACGGGAATTTCCCTACCGTCATGTCCCCGAACCCTGAGGAGCATTCTGCCCTTGAAATGGCTGTGGCTGTGGCCGACAGGGAAGGCGCCGACCTCGTGCTGGCAACGGACCCGGATGCAGACCGCCTCGGCATAGCAGTCCGTGACAACGAAGGCAAGATGGTTCTCTTCAACGGAAACCAGACGGCGTCCATGCTGACTTACTACATCCTCCGCCGCTGGTCGGAACTCGGCAAGCTGGACGATACCAAGTATGTGGTGAAGACAATCGTCACCACGGAACTTATCCGGGCCATCGCAGAAAAATACGGTGTGAAGGTATACAATGTCCTCACAGGATTCAAATACATAGCGGACATAGTGCGCCGCAATGAAGGCAAGGGCGAGTTCATCTGCGGGGGAGAGGAAAGCTACGGCTTCAACATCGGACAGTTCGTCCGCGACAAGGATGCCCCTATCTCATGTGCCATGGTGGCTGAATGTGCCGCATGGGCCGCAGACCAGGACAAGACTCTCTATCAGCTTCTCCAGGATATCTATGCCGAGTTCGGATACTATAAGGAAGGTCTCGTGTCACTCGTCCGCAAGGGCAAGTCGGGAGTTGAGGAGATTGCAGCCATCATGTCAGGGCTCAGGTCCAATCCTCCTGCCGAGCTTGCCGGTGTTCCTGTGACAAGGGTCGTGGACTACAACAAGCCTGAGGAGACAGGACTGCCTAAGTCCAATGTGCTCCAGTTCTTCACGGCAGAGGGTGATGTGGTTTCTGTCCGCCCGTCAGGCACTGAACCTAAGATTAAATTCTATTTCGGCGCGAGAGGCGCATCGGCTGATGCCAAGATAGAACAGCTCTGGGAGCAGTTTGTAAAATAATTTGAAAATCAGGCAGACTCCCTTTCCAAAGAAGATTCTTCAGGAAAGGGATTTGCCTTATGTAAATCTGATAAAACACCGGTTATGGAAAGAACACTTGTCATATTGAAGCCAGGCGCTCTGCAGCGCGGACTGGTCGGGGAAATCATCTCCAGATTCGAAAAACGCGGACTGAAGCTTGTTGCCATGAAAATGAGGCAGCTTGACCA
>JADIMJ010000106.1 GCA_017694835.1 Candidatus Cryptobacteroides gallistercoris | reverse complement strand
GCTCTTAGGATTACGTGTCTTATAGCCCTTGGCCGGCATGCCCTTGCGTGAACGAGGGTGTCCTCCGGATGCACGTCCTTCACCACCACCCATCGGGTGATCTACCGGGTTCATAACGACACCGCGGTTGCGAGGACGGCGTCCGAGCCATCTTCTGCGGCCTGCCTTTCCATGAGACTCCAGATTGTGGTCCGGATTGGATACTGTTCCCACTGTAGCGCGGCAGGTAACGAGCACCATCCTTGTCTCGCCTGAAGGGAGACGGAGGATTGCATAGTTGCCTTCACGCGCTGCGAGCTGTGCGAAAGTTCCGGCGCTGCGTGCCATTGCGGCACCCTGGCCAGGGCGAAGCTCGATGTTGTGGACGAGAGTACCGAGCGGAATTTCACCGAGAGGAAGAGCGTTGCCGAGCTCAGGAGCAACTCCTGAACCGGAGGCAATCACCTGTCCTACCTTGAGTCCGTTTGGCGCAATGATATCTCTCTTTTCGCCATCTTCATACTGCACCAGGGCGATGCGCGCGCTGCGGTTCGGGTCGTACTCAATTGTAAGGACGGTTGCCTTGCAGTTGTCCTTGTTACGACGGAAGTCGATGACGCGGTACATTCTCTTGTGACCGCCGCCGATGTAGCGCATGGTCATCTTTCCCTGATTGTTGCGTCCGCCAGATTTCTTGAGAGGCTCAAGAAGCGGTTTATAAGGAGTCTTGCAGGTAATGTCATCAAAAGCACTGATTACCTTGTTCCTCTGCCCCGGGGTCACCGGTTTGAATTTTCTTACTGCCATTTCCTGGTCCCTCCTTAAATGTTACTGTAGAAATCGATCTTGTCGTCACCGGCAAGAGTCACATATGCTTTCTTGTAATGGTTCTCACGGCCCCTGAGCATTCCTGCCTTGGTGTAGCGTGATTTCTTCTTGCCATGATAGTTAAGGGTATTCACGTCGGCAACTGTAACATTGTACATCTGCTCGACGGCAGCCTTGATCTCTATCTTGTTGGCATTGCGGTCCACTATGAAACCGTAGCGGTTCAACTTCTCGCCTTGAACCGTCATCTTTTCTGTTATAATTGGCTTAATTATGATTCCCATCGCTCAATCTTTTTATTTGATTCTTGATGAAAGGATGTCCTGAACTCCGTCAACCATAACCATAGAATATGCATTCATGATGGTATAAGTGTTGATTTCGTCAACAGAGATCACCTTTACCTCAGGAAGGTTGCGTGACGAAAGGAAAATGTTCTTCGAATTCTCAGGGAGAACGAAGAGGACCTTTCTGTCGCCGGCCTTGATGTTCTTAAGAATCTGGATGAATTCCTTGGTCTTAGGCGCATCCATTGCGAACGGCTCAACCATTATGATTGCATTCTCCTGTGCCTTGTATGAAAGAGCGGAGAATCTTGCAAGCTGCTTTACCTTCTTGTTCAGTTTGGTGCGGTAGTCGCGCGGCTTAGGGCCGAATACGCGTCCGCCGCCGGTGTAGATACCTGCCTTGCGGCTTCCGTGGCGTGCACCGCCGGAGCCTTTCTGGCGGATGAGCTTCTTGGTGCTGTAGGCTACCTCGCTCCTGTCCTTGGTCTTGTGTGTACCCTGCCTCTGGTTGCCGAGGTACTGCTTTACGTCAAGATAGATGGCATGGTCATTCGGTTCGATGCCGAAAATGTTCTCGTCAAGAACAACCTTCTTCCCGGACTCTGATCCGTCAATTTTATAAACTGACAATTCCATAACCTTAATCCTCCAAAATTACATAAGAACCTTTGGCCCCCGGTACAGAGCCTTTCACTACGAGAAGATTGTTCTCAGGCATAACCTTGATGACCTCAAGATTGAAGATCTTCACACGCTCGTTTCCAGTGTGACCGGCCATTCTCATGCCCTTGAAGACGCGTGAAGGCCAAGATGATGCACCGAGAGAACCAGGATGACGGAGTCTGTTGTGCTGGCCGTGTGTCTGGCCGCCCACTCCCGCAAAGCCGTGACGCTTCACGACTCCCTGGAATCCTTTACCCTTGGAAGTACCGACGACATCCACATAAGCAGTGTTCGCGAAAACATCTGCTACAGTAAGGACATCGCCTAACTTAAGCTCCTGAGCGAAGTCTGCCTTGAACTCGACAAGCTTGCGCTTAGGTGTGGTTCCTGCCTTTTTGAAATGCCCCATAAGCGGAGCGCTGGCATGCTTCTCACTCATTTCGTCATAGGCAAGCTGTACAGCGGCATAACCATCTTTCTCTACTGTACGGATTTGCGTGACTACGCATGGACCAGCCTCAATGACGGTGCATGGAATATTCTTTCCATCGGCACCGAAAACGGAAGTCATTCCGATTTTCTTTCCAATTAATCCAGGCATTGGTTTGTTAATTAATTGTTTATCAATAACTTATCCTCCGCAATACATTTTTGCGGGCTGCAAATATACGATTAATTTTTTAATATTCAATATCTTGGGAAAACATTTTTCGGAAAGTCAGCGGACAGAGGCGGGACATTCCGGGCAGGGAGGGCGGATGCATTTATTTGGTCGCTGCGACGGATTTATATACCGCGGCCGGTGGAGACCATTTTACATGTCCACCGGCCGCGATGTCAAAAATATTTGTCAGGCCAGCAGTCTCTTCACAATCGTGGAGATAAGCCGTCCGTCAGCCTGGCCGGCAAGACGTTTGGTGGCGACACCCATGACCTTGCCCATGTCCGACGGCTTCGAGGCTCCGACCTCTGCTATGATTGCCTTGAGTTCGGCCTCGACCTCTGCCTCTCCGAGCTGCTTCGGAAGATACACTTCCATCGCGGATGCCTCGGCAAGTTCGTTTTCCGCCAGTTCCGGACGGTTCTGCTGAGTGTATATCCCGGCACTTTCCTTGCGCTGCTTCACAAGTTTCTGGATTATCCTGACGATGTCGGCATCCGACACTTCTCCGTTTCCTCCCTCGGATGTCTTCGCAAGGAGGATGGCTGCCTTTATTCCGCGAAGGGCGGCCAGGCGCACTGTCTCATGGGCTTTCATGGCTGCAACCATGTCGGCCTGAATCTGTTTCTCGAGTTCCATGATTATATTTATTTAAATTACCGGAAGTCCTCGTAGTCAGGCATGGCAATGCCGGCAATGAAGTCCTTGAACTCCCGGTTATCCTTCGGGCAGACGAGGAGCACATCATCGGTGTCGATGACCATGTAATTGTGCAGTCCCTTGATGGCCATGAGCTTGCCTTTGTTCTTGGAATAGACGAGGAGGTCGCTGTTGCCGTCGGAGAGCTTTTCTCCCGAGACAAAGGCATTGCCGTGGTTGTCCTTGCCGTCGTAGTGGCTGTAGAGAGCTTCCCAGTTGCCTATGTCCGCCCAGCCGAATCTTGCGGGATAAATCCATGCACAGTCGGTCTTTTCCATCACCCCGTAGTCAATCGAGATTCTGATGCAGTCCGAATAGGCCCTGGAGATGAATTCCTTCTCGACCGGAGTCCCGAACACATTCTCCCAGCCGGAGAAAAGGCGGGTCACTTCCGGAAGATATTTTTCAAGTTCCTGCTTGATGGTCCTGGCGTTCCACGCGAAGATGCCCGCATTCCAGAAGAACTCCCCGCTGTCAAAGAACACTTTGGCAAGGGCCGGGTCAGGCTTCTCAGTGAATGTCTTTACCGGCATCGGCTCGTCCTTTTCAAATGCGGCCTTGCCTCCTACTGCCTGGATGTAGCCGTAATTGGAGTCCGGCTTTGCAGGACGGATGCCGAGGGTCATAAGCACATCGGTACGGGAAGCATAGTCAAGTGCATCAAGGATGGTCGTGCGGAACCGGTCCTCGTCCATGATGAGGTGGTCGGCCGGCGACACCACCATAGTTGCGTCTGGATTCCTCTTAAGAAGGGAATATGTCGCGTACGCAATGCACGGAGCCGTGTCGCGCCCGTATGGTTCGGCAAGAAGATTTTCCGGAAGAAGCTCCGGAAGCTGTTCCCGTGTCAGGTCGGCATAGCGTTCTGTAGTCACCACAATGATGTTCTCCGGCGGAATGATCTTGGCAAACCTTTCGTAAGTGTACCTGAGGAATGTCTTTCCGGTGCCGGCGATATCCAGGAACTGTTTCGGACGGGCGGTTCTGCTTATCGGCCAGAATCTCGTGCCTGCGCCTCCCGCCATTATCACGCAATAATAGTTTGTGTTACTCATCATTATAATGGTTTACTTTTAATTTCCTCTCCTGCGGACATATCCGCCATCATAAAAACACAGGGACAAATGCCCCGGGAATATACCGGACCTCCGTATCCCCGCCCCGGAATATGACCGTAGCCACATCAAAGAAACATTCCCTGTTCCATTGCCTCTGCCGCAGATACCGTGCCGCGGCTGCTGCAAGCCGCCTCTGCTTCACGGGGCCGACACTTTCCGAGACATTGCCGGACACCGGAGCCCGGCGGGTCTTGACTTCGACAAAATGTATACCGTTCCTGTCAAGAGTTATAATGTCAATCTCCAGATGCCCGCACCTGAAATTCCTCTCAAGGACACAATGGCCCGACTCAATGAGAAATCTGCACACGATGTCCTCCCCGCGGCGTCCTAACCGGCCCGACCCTCCCGAATCTCCGTTATTTTCCATGTCTCCGCTTCCTCCCCCTCGGTCTGTATTTTTTTCAGCCCGGCTGTCCTCTCCAGATTTTCCATGCCCGGAAGTACAGCCGATATGGTATAATGCACATGACATTTGCCGTCCCTGTCCTTGTCTATGTCATTGACAATTATGACGGTGCTGTCAATGATTCTCGCTGCTGCAGCCATGACGGCGGAATCCCGTGACCGGCTTTCCTCCCATGCGCCGCGGAATCCGGCGATATATTTCTCCATGTCTTCACCGTCTGTCATGCCGGCGGCTTCTTCCCATCGTCCGGCAAGCAGCATCCGGTTGAATGCCTCCACGGCCTGTCCCGGAGTCAGGTCGCCGTCACCATCCGCTTTCCCGGGGCCGGACACAGCCCGGATGACCATCCCGAAAAGCCCGAGCACAAGCAGCGGGGCTACAACCATTGCCACCCGTCTCAACCTGTCTTTCATGCCATTGACTTTCATCTGATATACTTCTTTATCTGTTTCATTCACGAAAACTTGACCACAGTCACCCCGGAGCCGCCGAACTGGATATGCTCATCCGCCGCAGACTCCACTCCCGGCACTGTCCTGAGGTATTTCTGAATCTCTTCGCGGAGGGCTCCCGTCCCCTTGCCGTGTATGATGCGCACGCTTGAAATGCCGAGCATGATGGCATCGTCGACATAGTGCATGACTTTTTCTATGGCATCATTCACCCTCTCTCCCCTCACATCAAGCTCAGGACTGAAATTGAGCTTCCTCTCCGAAATGGAGCTGCCGATGCGCACGGCAGACACAGGCCGGGCCGTCTCCCGCACCGCACTCTTGTATTCATTCGACGATATCCGCTCCAGCTTGTCCGGAGACATCTTGCTGCTGATGTTGCCTATGTTGACGACAACTGACTTCGGCGATATGCGGACGACTTCTCCGACCATGCCGTTGCTTTTGACGCGTACTTTCTCGCCGACTGCCAGGGGGGCATTGCGCATTGCCTCTACCCGCTGGCGCTCAAGGGCCTCTTCTTCAAGCCTCTGACGGGCAGCCTCATCGGCTCTCTGAATCTTGCGCTGGCGCTGGCGTTCCCTCCTGGCATCCAGCTGCCTGATTTTCCGCTCAATGTATTCGTCCTTCTCCTTCTGGTCGTGCTCCTTCTTCTGTGCCAGGGCAGAGACGAAAGTCTGGAGCTCCTTGCGGGCCTCCTGGGTCACTTCCTTTTCCGCCTGGGCCTCCTTTATGGTCCGGATGGTATTCTCGACCTGACGGTTGGCTGCCCTCACGATGTCCTGGGCTTCCCTGCGGGCCTCATCCAGAATCTCTTTCTTGGTCTTCTGGATCTCCTGCAGTTCCTTCTGATACTTGTCCGTGATGCTTTCCAGTGTCCTGTCTGTATTCTTTATCTTTGTCAACTTCTCATCGAGGGCTTTCCTGTTGCGGGCAATCTTGCGCAGATTCCTCTCTATGCCGACAAATTCCTCTCCGGCACGGGTCTCGGCATCCTTGACGATATTTTCGGGCAATCCCATTTTTCTGGCAAGCTCAAATGCGAATGAATTGCCCGGAAGGCCCGTCTCGAGCTTGAACAGAGGGGCAATATTCTTGGCATCAAACATCATCGCACCGTTCACCACCCCGCATTCCATGCGGGAAGCGTAAAGCTTGAGATTGGTATAATGCGTAGTGATTACCCCGTAGACCCCGCGCCTGTCCAGTTCGGCAAGTATTGCCTCGGCGATTGCACCTCCGGCAGCCGGCTCCGTGCCTGACCCGAATTCGTCTATGAGGACAAGGGTGCGGCTGTCGGCCTCGGCAAGCATCTTCTTCATGTCCGCAAGGAAAGAGCTGTAGGTACTCAGGTCATTCTCAATGGACTGGTCGTCCCCTATGCTCACCATGATTTTGTCAAAGACCATCATTTCCGATGTCTCGGAAGTAGGAACCGGCATGCCCCACTGGAACATATACTGCAGAAGTCCCATTGTCTTCAGGCATACTGACTTGCCTCCGGCATTAGGTCCGGAGATGAGGAGTATGTGCTTCTGCGGTGTCAGAGTGACAGTCAGCGGGACTATCGTCTTGTTTTCCTTCTTGAGGGCCCGTTCAAGAAGAGGATGCCTTGCCTTGCGGAGATTGACTTCCCCTTCAGAAGATATGACCGGCATTCCGGCCACTATGTCAAGGGCTGTCTGCGCCTTCGCCATAAGGAAATCCATCTCCCCGAGATATTTTGCGGACATCACGAGATCCGGGGCATAAGGGCGGAGGAAATCACTGAATTCAAGCAGAATCTTGAGGATTTCCCGGCCTTCGGCGAATTTGAGTCCCTTGATCTGATTGTCAAGTTCAACAATCTCGGCGGGTTCTATGAAAGCCGTCTTTCCGGAAGCCGACTCGTCATATACGAAGCCCGGAAGCTTTTTCTTGTTTGCGGCAGAGACCGGAATGAGCATCTTGCCGTCGCGGACCGAAATCCCGGCATCGGCATCGGCTATCCCCTCTTCCTGAGCCTTGCGGAGGATGGAATTGATTCTGCGGGATATGATGCCCTCCTTTTCCTTCAGGCTCCTCCGTATCTCATAGGGAGCGTCCGAAGCCGTGTCCTTCACCTCCCCAAACTTGTCCAGGATATTGTCGATTCTCCTCTGCACTTCAGGGAAAGACAATACCGCGGACGACATCCTCTTGAGGTTCGGATAGACTTCGTCTCCTATTCCTTCAAAAAACGCCGTCACCCTTCGGAGCGTCTCAAGCATTGTCTTGAGTTTTCTGAGCGACAGCAGGTCAATGGCAGAGGCCGATTTTTCCAGAGGAACGAGGAAAGCCAGGCAATCGATGTATCCCGTAGACGGAAAACTTTCCTCAAACATGAGGATAAGCCTCATCTCGTCAGTAAGAAGCTGCCTCCTGCGTATTTCCGCGACATCCGACACAAACTCCTCCTCCCCGGCCCTTGCCGCGGCATACTCTGTCGCACACCGGTCGGATATCTGTCTCCTTATCTTGTCAAACCCGAGTTTCTGTTCCAGTCTGGCATCCGTCTCCATTTCCTTCCTCCTTAATGCTTTCCCTCTTGTTAATGCTTTCCCTCTTGTTTATTCCTTTCTCCTTCAGATATTCATGTCATCTGTCTTCGCCGTTTCCCGGAGCCGGGGCATTTCCCGAGGACGGAGCATTCACGCCTTTGCCACCGGCAGCATTGTCAGTCAGAGAACTTCCCAAAAGAAGCTTGAGTTCGTTGATATTCTTTATAGGAGTGACATTCCCTCCTTTCACAAACGATATCCGCCCCGTCTCCTCAGACACCACGACCACATCCACATCCTTCTCCTCGGAAATCCCGATGGCTGCCTTGTGCCTCATGCCGAAGCTCGGCGGAATATTCACCTTCTCAGTAATCGGGAGAGTGCATCTTGCCGCGACAATGTGCTCGCTGTCAATGACGACCGCCCCGTCGTGCAAAGGGGAATTCTTGAAGAACAGGTTCATTATGAGCCTTCTGCTTATGTCGGCATTGATGATGTCTCCCGTACTTATGATGTCGTCCAGGTTGTCCGAATGAGGAATGACAATCAGCGCCCCCGTCTTCGTCTCGGACATGCTCTTGCATGCCTCCGCAATCTCATTGACCTTGGTTGTGTCCATCCTCGTGTCCTGACCGCCGAAGAGCTTGCTCAGGAAACCTTTCCCGTTTGTTGCAATCTTGTACCTGCTGCCGAAAGTGATGAGGAAGCGGCGGATCTCCGGCTGGAAGATGACGATGAGCGCGATGACTCCCACATCCAGCACCGTGCCCATAATGGCCGACATCAGCCTCATGTCCAGCACATCCACAACCACGCGGAACACATACAGGAACAGGATAGCCATGAAAATGCTCATGGCGGAAGACCCCCGTATCCACTTGAACACCTGATATATGATGAACGCCACCAGCAGAATGTCAAGGACATCCGCAAATGACAGGTTCAAAAATCCGAATAAAGCCAGGACCATCGTTCCGTTCCCTTTGATATATCCTTGCAAAGATAAGGAAATCCGATGACTTTATGAAATCCATGATGCGGGCGACGGAGCAATGCTGGGCAACACTGCGGTTTGGCATAAACCGCAGATGCCTCATGACAGAATGTCAGCCAAGATGGTCTTTCTGGAGCGACAGAAAGGCTATAGGGCGGGCTGGCACAGATTTTCAATACCTTATGCGAAAAAATAATGAAAGTCTCATGTCATGAATACAGAATAACTTTTACATCGCCATGAGGATAAGCCTTGCCGATATTATCAGCGACATGTATCCCCCATTGTTTTGCACTATAGTACAGACAATTCCGAAAAAGACCGCAGACATGGCATCAGGTCTGGTTGATTAATGAACTAAAATGATTATGAATTAAATGCTTAATGTAAAATGAAGAAATTAATATTATTGGCAATTGCCATATCAATGATTGCAGGCTGCACCAAGGAACAGTTTGATTCAACAGAATATAGCACCCAGCCTGTAAGCAAACAAGAACAGGAAAATGCAATAAAAGACTTTTCTGCAATTCTTTCACAAGCCGTCGCCGAGAATAAAGACCTCCGCACCTTTATAAAGGAAACAGCTCTCCAGCAATTTGATATGGACTATGATGTTTTCTATCCGTATGTAAAGAATCAGGTTGTTCCTGGCGATGACAGAACATTCAGGGATATTCTGCTGCAATATTCTGAAGACCCCGCACATTTTGAAGAAATTGAAACCTCGCTGCCGCTGTTGACGATACTGGTACCTGACTGGTCCTATCTTGGCTGCTTCAGCATCTTGGATTGGAATCCCGAATCCTCGGAAATAGCCGTAGGATTTGAGACTTCCTCAGAAAACAAGCCGATATATGCCGACGGCGAACTCGTCGGGAGCCTGCAGGACGGAGCAATTCCGGATTTCCCGACACTGATTGTCAAAAAGAGCGACAGAATGAGACAGGCGAACCCTCTGACAAAATCAAATGGTGAAGAATTCGAATTCATTGATGACTCATTCAA
>JADIMJ010000105.1 GCA_017694835.1 Candidatus Cryptobacteroides gallistercoris | reverse complement strand
CGTCATGGTACTGTGGCCCGGAAACAATGTCATCAGGTGGATCGGTGCGGCTGCTGAAATCAACAGGCATGAAAGGGAAATCCGGGAATATGAGCGTCAGATACAAGATATGGATGAGCGTATCCGCATGCTTGAATCCGACCGTGACACCCTTGAAAAATATGCCAGGGAGCAGTTCAATCTTGCGGAACCCGGTGATGATGTCTATATCATCGGAGACTGACCTTCACTCCGTCGGGGCTGTTGTCAAATTCAATCAGCACAGAGCTGCTTCCATTGTCCCAGTCGAAGAGCGCCTCTTCATTTCCGGCAGTCGCCTTTTCCGGCTCTTTCGGAAGTATGATGCGAGCTATGCCCCGTGTCCCTGCCGGCCCTTTGGCCGTGAAAGAAAATGTCCCGTTCCTGTACTTCTCTCCGCAGGCCCTGAATGATGCCGCCGCAATCTGCGGCTTGTCTTTTTCTGCAAGGTCCAGGTCATAGAGCAGGCACTGCTCTCCCGGCATGACAATTTTTTCCGTCACCACAGGAAGGTCCGGGTCAAACAGGTCAATGAAATTGCCTTTGATGACAAGCGGATTGTCCGAGACACTTTCGGTCATTACCGAGGCAATTGCATATGGCCCGCGTACAAGTGAAAAGCTGTTCTTGAAAATGATTTCTTTCCCGCCGGTCGCATCCTTGTACAGCCGGCAGACCTCTGAGACCATTTTGCCGTCGCCTCCCGGGACAAGTACATATTCTTTCGGGTCGCGGCGCATCACGCGGACCTTGCCTTTGCCGAAGCGGTATTCACCCTCATCTGCGTCTGCCGGCATGTCCATCAGGGCGAAAAGATGTCCTGATGGTGCATTGAATCCGTTTCCGCCTGTATTCCACCATTCCCGGACATTCTGGAACGGGTCATCGTCCCGTCCGCTGTAGAGCAATATGCCTCCATCCTTTACCCATTCTGCCAGATGACGGTGCGCCAGTGAATCCAGCGGCTTCATGTTGGCATATGTCATGAGAAGAATCTCAGTGTCCTTCAATGCGTCTTCATACCCCAGATTCTCAATGTGCACGGTACGGACAGGCACACCCCTTTTCAGGAATGGCATGGCAAGTCCGAAAAAATTGGACAGCTGAGGGTCCGTGTATCCGTCATGTGTGGGGAATGTCTGGAACATCAGGGAGTTGCCCATCAGCACGCTTATCCCTGCCGTGCCGTCAGGGCCGGATGCCGTGCCGCTGTATCCGTTACGGGAGACATTGGCCTCAGGTGTCCTTCCCGGCATATTCTGCAGCGCACCCGTCATTATCAGTATCTGTGCCGCATAGTCTTCGGAGATTCCCGCTTCCCCGGTGCCCTCGCCGCTGATTCTGTATCTTCCGCCGAAAATCCGCTCCGGCCACGGCATTATCTCGTATGAAGCAATGCCAGGATACAGCAGCTGGGCAGTGAAGGTCGCCTGATAATTGCGCCTGTAGTCGTCCCAGTCCACGGCCCTGTCTTCTATGGGGTCTGTCAGGAAAAACATCTTCCGTCCTGTCGGGGCTGTCATGGACTCCATTGAGCCGTATTCAAGGAAGGCAGTCTCGAATACCCTTTCCGCCTCTTTCCCGTCATACCAGTTCTTCACCCTTGAGGTGCCCGTCCATACCTGGGCAATGTAGCCGTCGACGCAGTCAAGTGATGCCAGGCTGGCTTCCGGGCTGACTATCTGCCACTGTGAGTAATTTATCAGGGAATGCGTCGGGACATAGCAGCCGATTTCTTTCCCTTTGCTTTTCCCGTATTCCTTGGCGAATGAGAAAACTTCATCGAGTGCCCTCAGGTACAGGTGGTATTTAAGCTTGTTGGAGAGATATGTGTTTTCCGGAGACTCGTGCTGAGGCTTCCATTCAGTGCCGTAGAATTCTTTCCATTCCTGCCTGAATGCCGCGCTGTATCCTGCCCTTGCCCAGAATTCGGGCTCCTCCAGAAATATATCGCTGATTCCTGCGTCAATCACTCTCCTGATATTGTCCTTGATATATTCAAGATAGCCCGCAGTGGGCACGATGTACGGGACCGACGGCCCGTGCCAGATTGTGTCGCCCTCGGCCGTCATCTGTCCCTCGTCCATGTGTGAGGAACCGTCCCGGCCGCCGGTGAAATAGTCCTGGTATTCCCCCCATGCGATTCCGGTCATGAAATGCACGGCATAGCCGCGTCTTCTCCAGGATTCTGCCCTTTCCTCAAAAGGCATTCTGCCTGACGGGTCGGAAGGATTGCCACCGAAGCCGTACACCATGACTGCATCGGCCCTTACGTCAATTGCCGGAGTCCATTCCCTTGAAGTCTGGAATGTAGTCTTGATGCCCTCTGCCCTTCCCGGGCCTTCATCCTGTCCGCCGGACATGGAACAGGCCGCTGCAAGAACAGAAATGAGGCAGGCCGCACCTGAGCGGAAAAACTCTCCTTTCATCAGAATCCCGTGTATGTCATCGGCGTGATGGCCCTCATTTCCTCCTTGACGCTTTCATTTACATCAAGTCCCTCTATGAATGCCGCGATGGTCTCATGGGTGATGGCTTCTCCCGTGCGGGTCAGGGCCTTGAGGGTCTCGTATGGATTCGGGTAGTTCTCTCTCCTGAGGATTGTCTGCAGAGCCTCTGCAACCACCGCCCAGTTCCGCTGCAGGTCGGCGTCTATTGCCGGTCTGTTGAGAATCAGCTTGCCGAGTCCTTTCCTGAGGGAATTAAGGGCAATCATCGTATGTGCCACAGGGACTCCAACATTCCTCAGCACCGTTGAGTCGGTAAGGTCGCGCTGCAGCCTGGATATCGGAAGCTTCATCGAGAGATGCGTGAAGACCGCATCAGCCATGCCGAGGTTGCCTTCAGCATTCTCGAAGTCTATAGGATTGACCTTGTGCGGCATCGCCGATGACCCCACCTCGTTCTTGTTGACTTTCTGGTGGAAATATTCCATCGAGATGTAGGTCCAGATGTCGCGGCAGAAATCAATGAGTATGGTGTTGATGCGGCGGATGTTGTCGAATATGGCCGCAAGATTGTCGTAATGCTCTATCTGCGTCGTCGGGAATGACCTCTTCAGCCCGAGCGATGCCACGAACCTGTCCCCGAACGCAATCCAGTCGATGTCCGGATATGCCACCCTGTGGGCGTTCATGTTGCCTGTGGCTCCTCCGAACTTCGCAGGATAGGAGAGGGTGTCCAGCTGGCGGAGCTGCTCCTCAAGCCTCACCTGAAATACCTTGAACTCCTTGCCGACGCGGGTAGGGGAGGCCGGCTGCCCGTGGGTCTTTGCAAGCATAGGGATGTCCTTCCATTCCTCCGCCATATCCCTTATGGTGCCGAGGACTTCCTTCATCAGCGGAAGATATGCCTCATGGACGGCTTCTTTCAGGGAGAGCGGGACAGATGTGTTGTTGATGTCCTGGGAAGTGAGTCCGAAATGCACGAATTCCCCCCATTTCATGATGTCCATTTCCCGGAATCTTTCCTTGATGAAATATTCGACGGCCTTGACGTCATGGTTGGTCACTTTCTCTATGTCCTTCACCTTGGCCGCATCTTCCGGCGTCATTGTCCTGTAGATGTCCCTGAGCGCCTCAAACTTGCTGCGGTCAAAGCCGGCAAGCTGCGGAAGCGGTATCTCGCAGAGAGCGATGAAATATTCGATTTCCACCCGCACCCTGTACCTGATCAGGGCGTATTCGCTGAAATAGTTCCTGAGAATTTCTGTCTGCCGTGCATATCTCCCGTCAATCGGAGATACTGCCAAAAGTGAATGACTGTCCATTGTCCGTGTGTTTTTTCAGGAGGCAAAGATAGTCAAAAAATGACAGCATGATATAATGGTTTAAGATTTGGCCGAATAAATTATTTGTGTAATTTTGCAGTTGTACTTCAAATTTGTATGGATAATATGGAAACTGCTTATATTCACAGGGAATTGTCAGGAATCATAGAAGAAGCCGCCCGATATTTTTCGGTCATCACTATTACCGGACCACGGCAGTCGGGGAAGACGACTTTAATCCGGAATGAGTTCGGGCAACTTCCGTATTATTCATTGGAGAATCTTGATGTCAGAAGTTTTGCAGAGAATGATCCGGTGGCTTTTCTTAGCAGGCATCCCGAAGGAATGATTTTGGATGAAGTTCATAACGCCCCGAACCTGCTGTCGTATATCCAGGGAATAGTGGACGAACATCCTGAGCGAAGGTTCATACTTTCCGGGAGTTCGCAGTTTGCCATGTTGAGGAAGGTCTCGCAGTCGCTGGCAGGACGCACCGCTGTCTTCGAACTGCTGCCGCTGTCGTATTCCGAAATCAGCGGTAAAGTTGAAGGCAAGCCTCTGGATGACCTGCTGTTCGACGGTTTCTATCCGGCAATCTATGCCGGACGCAATATCCCGAAGTTCCTGTATCCGTCCTATTTCAAGACTTATCTCGACAAGGATGTACGCGACCTGCTTCAGGTCAAGGATATGATGCAGTTTCATACATTTGTCCGGCTATGCGCGGGACGCATAGGCTCATTGTTCAAAGCCTCGGAACTGGCCAATGAAATCGGTGTCAGTTCGCATACCATCACAGCATGGCTGTCCGTGCTGCAGGCATCCTATATCGTGACATTGCTGCCCCCATATTTCGGGAACACACGCAAGCGGCTGACAAAAACTCCCAAGCTGTACTTTACGGATACAGGGCTCGCCTGCCATCTGCTTGGCATCGAGTCATCCAGTCAGCTTGCAAGGGATAAGATGCGCGGTGCTTTGTTTGAGAATTTCATCGTCATGGAGGCGCTGAAACGAAGATATAACCTCGGCAGAGAGAGCAATCTCTATTTCTACCGTGATTCACATCAGAACGAAGTTGACCTCATATTGAAGAGCGGAACCGGGCTGTACGGCATAGAAATAAAATCCGCAATGACCTATCATACGGATTTTGAGAAGTCTTTGAAACAGATGGCCGGATGGGTCGGCGAGCCTGTACTTGGAAAAGCCGTCGTCTATGCCGGGGCGTTAGAAAACAGCTCCGGTGAAATCAAGTTGCTGAATTACTCACACCTGGGCGGCATACTGGAATAACATTTTCACTGATGAGTATTTCATTCTCTCACATCAGCCTTCTGTAGGCCTCTATTGTCCTTGCCGCCTCGGCGACATCATGCACGCGGAGAATATCCGCGCCTCTTTCCAGAGCGGCGAAATGCAGAACCTGCGTCTGGGCGAGAGATTCTTCCGGAATGATGCCGAACAGCCTGTATATCATGCTCTTTCTGGAGACTCCGACAAGAATCCTGTGCCCGAGCGTCCTGAGGACCTCAAGTTCGCGGAGCAGCTGCCAGTTCTGCCCGATGTCTTTTGCAAAGCCGACCCCCGGGTCCAGAATCCAGTCCTTTATGCCTGCCTTCTCTGCCCGCTCTGCAAATTTCCTGAAATACTGCAGGACTTCACTGGTCACATTTCCATAATTGCAGAGACTCTGCATCGTTGACGGGGTGCCTCTTTTGTGCATTGCGATGTATTGTAGACCGAGCCTCCCGACGGCAGGGAGCATCCCCGGGTCATCTTCGCCTGCGGAAATGTCGTTGACGATGAAAGGCCCGATGAGTCCGGCGGCCTTTTCCACCACTGATGCCCACCATGTGTCTATGGAAATCACGGCATCCGGGAACGAGTCCTTTATGGCCTTGAGTACCGGTTCAAGCCTCCTCCATTCCTCCTCTTCTCCGACAGGTTCCGAGCCCGGTCTGGTGGAACATGCCCCGATGTCGATTATGTCCGCGCCTTCCGAGAGCATCTTTCCGACCATGCCGACAGTTCTGCCTATATCAGGCATGCCGTCCGTCCCGAGACATCTGCTCGGCGCAAAATAGGAATCGTCAGTCAGATTGACGATTCCCATTATCTGTATATTTCTTGCCTTGTCCATTTCCATTTCTGATGATTCCGGTTTCCTGATGATTCCTGGACAAAAATACTTAATGTTTCATATTTTGCTTATTCCATATGAAGGTATTCCTTCAGAGTCCTGACATATTCATCAAGGGCATCCCTGCCTTTTTTTGTCAGTGAGCATGCCGTGCGGGGTGTCTTTCCGATGATTTCCTTCCTGACGGAAATGTATCCGGCTTCGGAAAGCTTGTCCAGCTGCACGCTGAGGTTGCCGGATGTGGCCTCCGTCTTTTCCTTCAGCCAGACAAAATCCGCTTCTTCCACTGACAGCAGCAATGAAACTATTGCCAGCCGCAGCTGTGAATGCAGCAAAGGGTCCAGTTCTTTCATGACCTGCGTATCTTATGTCTTACAATGTGGGCCGGAAGCACCATATATATCAGGAACGAGGCCCCGAAAAGCAAGTTCCAGGAATTGTCGTAGTTACCGCCAGCCCATCCGCATGTAATCATCCAGATGGCTGCGGCGAGTCCGGCAAGAGGAGTCCATACAAACCATTTTTCGTTGATTATCAGTCCGGTGATGGAGGTCCCGATGCCTGCATAGATTATTGACAGCGGCATCATCATCGAGAAATCAATGATTCCTGATATACTTCCTGCCACGATGATGATAATAAGGCTGATGCCGAACATCGACCCTATGACTTTCCATACGCTGTCCATCATCCTGTCCATGTAGGTCACCACTTCCGGTTTTTCTTTCTTGAAAAAGGACAGGATGTAGGGGATGAACATTGCAAACCATCCGAAACACCACATACTCTTGCCGGTGAAATGAGTAAGCAGCCATACTGCAATTGAAGTGGCCACTGCCGCATATCCGTATGCCAGAAACAAGTTGAAGTCCTCTCCGTTCATCTCGTTCCTCGTCTTTTCAATCATTTTGGAAATCAGTTCAATGCTTTCCTTTTCAGTCAGTTCATTCGTTTTTTTGATTCTTCGGGTTATACGGCTTCAATTCTTCGGAGCACCCGGCACGGATTGCCGGCTGCGACGGCTCCTGAAGGAATGTCTTTGGTGACGACGCTTCCGGCTCCGATGACGCAGTTGTCGCCGATGCTCACGCCAGGAAGGACGATGACATTGCCTCCAATCCATACATTGTTTCCGACTCTGATCGGCAGGGCATATTCCAGTCCCTTGTTGCGTGTCTCTGCGTCAAGCGGATGTCCTGCCGTGTAGAATCCGCATCCCGGGGCGACGAATACATTGTCCCCGAAAGTGACCCTGGCCCCGTCGAGAATCACGCAGTTGAAGTTCATGAAGAAGTTTTCTCCGACTTCAATGTTGTAGCCGTAGTCGCACTGGAAAGGGGAGCGTATCTCGAAGTTTTCGCCTGTCTTTCCGAGAAGCTGCCTGATGAGTGCCTTCCTTTCTGCCGCCTTTGTCGGGGGCAGGGAATTGAGTTCAAAGCATTTTGTCGCCCCCGCCGTCATTTCGGCGAGGAGTTCAGGGTCATTGCCTGCGTCATACAGCATTCCTGCTGCCGCCTTTTCTTTTTCTGTCATTGTCCTTTGGCTCATGGTTCGGGGTGTCATTGTCAGTGATGTCATTGTCTTGGTGTCATATTTCCGGTGTGCCACAGTTATATGTCTGAAGTGTCAGAATCCGATTCTTCCGGGCTTTCTGGACTGTGCAATGTTTTCATGGCTGATGAATCCGGCATATCCGGAGTCGACGTCGCTGACTTTTATAAGCCTGAGGTCGTCCGCAGTCAGGTCCTTCCTGTCCATGGCTATGATTCTCTCGTTCTGGGCGGAATATATTTCTTTTTTAAGGAGGGTCCCTATCCACCGGGCATTGCTGTAATTCTTTATCTTGTCTTTCTCTGCCACCCGGCCGGCGATGATTTCGCGGAACTTGTGCGCGGCTTCTTCCTCAAATTCGTAGTCGTTGGTCTCATTGATTCTTACGGCTATCTCGTACAGTTCGTCGGCGGTGTAGTCCTCGAAGGTGAATTTGAACGGAAACCTGTCACGCAGTCCCGGATTGGAGTCAAGAAGTGAATCCATCTCCGCCCCGTAGCCTGCCAGAATCACTACCATGTCCGGATCCTTTTCTGTCAGGACGGTGAGCAGAGACTCGATTGCCCTGTTGCCGAAGTCTCTCTTGTCATCGGTCTGCCCTGTGAACAGCTGGTATGCTTCGTCAATGAACAGGACATTGCCTCGTGCCTCCTTCAGCAGGTCAGACATGGTCTTTTCCGTGTCTCCGATGAATCTTCCCACGATATCTTTCCTTTCCACTTTGATGACATTTCCCTTGCTGATTACTCCCAGCGCCCGGAATATTCTGCCCAGCAGTTCTGCCACGGTAGTCTTGCCGGTGCCCGGATTGCCGGAAAATATCATGTGCCAGATATTGTCCTCCTTGGCCTTGAGCCCCATATCCATACGCAGTTTGGCGGCACTGATTCTGTTGAACATCACGGAGAAATGTTTCTTGACGGACTTCAGCCCGATGAGGCTGTCAAGGGCCTCCATGCTTTTGCTGAATTCTTCGGACCGGTCTGTGAAAAGGATGTCGGCGTCAATGTCTTCCATTTTTATGGTGGCGTATTCCTCTTTGCTTATTTCGTCATGGGGGTCATACATCTCAATCAGTCTGGATTCATATTTCGGTCTGACACTGTTGCGCAGGAAATCAGAGATTCCGGTATATCCCAATTTCCTGAGGATGCCGTTTTCCCGGGCCGAAAAGGCTTCCCGGACCAGTCCGTCCTCGGCGTCAGGGCTCAGGCGCAGGTCAAGGAATTTCAGCAGATGCTCCAGGCACAGAAAGATGTCCGCCACATCGAATTCTTTGATGTCCAGCCTGTTCTGTTTCGGGAATCTGGCCATGAAATCAGGATAAAGAGTATCCATGCAGCTGATTTCGGATTCGGTCCCCGCAAGAAGGAAACTTGAGACATTGCTTTTTGAGAGTTTCTTTATCACAGTGCGTCCGGAACTGTCATTCAGTGCGCTGAGATTGAAGAGAATCTTCGGTGTGCTGCAGTCTGAAATGAACTTGTCTGTTTCTTCTGTCGGATTGGCCATGTTGACCTGCGGCATCAGGTCCTCACAGTCTGCGCGATAATATTTCTCGGGATTGATTGGTGTATGTACAAGGCCGATGAAATCCTGGATGGCAAACCCTGTCTCCATGTCATGGAGGCATCGGAAGATATAATTGTTGTTCTGCGGAAGTCCCCTGAGACCCAATGATTTGCGTTTTTTGTTGATGGTGTTTTTCTCAAGGGCGTCCAATGTCCGTATCCTCAGGTTTCCGGCTCCGGCCCTGGTGCACAGGTCCGTCCACAGGACATTTTCATGGTCAAGTCCGGTGAATACCTCGCATTCTTCCGAATTAATCTCGATCGGAGAATGCGAAATATCCGAAATCTCCATCATTGCGTCGAATGAGAAGCGGATTTTGTATATCGCAACCCGTGAGATCATCAGCAGCGCCGTATATTGCCCCGGAATGAGAGGAATCTGCGGCCTGGCCCGGATGACGGCTGCCAGAGTCCCCGTCTTCTGGTCCGGGCTCAGCCGGTATTGCAGGGGATTGCTGTAGCGGGCAATGCCTGTTTCTGCTGAAGACACCATGGTCCATTCGCTGTCGTATATGTCCATGGAGAGATGGATTCTCCTGTCGTTCATGGCCGTAAGGGGACCGGCGTCTTTGTCCTCCTCTCCTTCTGCTGCCTGGGGGCGGCAGTTGTTGAAACTGATGCAGACGGCGAATGCCAGTTCTCCGCAGGATGTGTACATCTGCCTGATATCTTTCCCCTTGTCCTCCGGCCTTTCGCTGTCGCTGAAATTCCTGCTGATTTCCAATGATGTCACCCGGCAGCCGGCGGCCTGTAGCTTTGCAGATATTATGTCCATTCCCTAACTGATTTTCGTGCTAATTTAAACATATATTTTTGTCAGGCGGACAGAAATGATTAAATTTACAAAAATTAATTCTATTCTAATATATGGCTCTTATCAATTGCAAGGACTGCGGTCAGCAGATTTCTGACGCGGCAAGATTCTGCCCTCATTGCGGGGCCCCGGTGGTCAGGGATGTCTATTGCCCGAAATGCGGGACAAAAGTTCCTGAAAATGTGAAATTCTGTCCGAACTGCGGGGAAGTCATGCCGCAGACAGCATCTTCCGGAGGCCCGAAAATGAAAAAGGACAAGGTGACGGCAGGCATTTTTGCCTTGTTGCTCGGCACTTTGGGGGTACAGTACTTCTATCTTGGAAAAGTGTCTGCAGGCGTTCTGTCCATAGTATTGTCATTATTTACCTGCGGAATATGGCCGGTGCTTATGTTTATCCAGGGGATTCTCATGCTCACCATGACGGACGAGGCTTTCAATGAGAAATATGTGGACACGGACAAGTCTTTCCCGATTTATTAGTCAGGGAGGATTTCTGTATTTTCTGAAATTTAATCTGTAATAAGTAATATGTTTTGTAGAAATTGCGGGGCTCAGATTCCCGACGGGACGAATTTCTGTCCTTACTGCGGCTCAAATCAGACTGCGGCGGGACCGGAACCATTGGTCCGGCACCAGCAGGGAGAGAAGCCTTCCACATACCTTGTGCTCTCGATTATTGTCACGATTCTCTGTTGCCTTCCGTTCGGAATCATAGGCATCATATATGCCTCCAAGGTGGATTCCTGCTGGAATGCCGGGAATTTTGACGAGGCCAGGGAGAATTCCCGGAAAGCAAAGACCTGGGCTCTGGTCGGCCTTGTCCTAGGCTTTGTTACCTATCTCATATATATTCTGCTGATTTTTCTGGGAGTGCTTGATTTCTGGGGCTACGACGATTATCTCTATATGTCATGTCTGTCCTGAGGAACAGGATTGCGGTTCCGGCCATTTCGGTTGCTGCACTGTCTGTGATTGCCGTTCTGGTGGTGCTGTATGAAAAGTATGACCCTGCGGACTTTGTCCTGTTCCCGAAATGCATTTTTCACAGCATCACCGGCCTGCAGTGTCCGGGCTGCGGCTCGCAGCGGGCGATGCATGCCCTGCTCAATCTTGAGATAGGGGAGGCTGTCCGATATAACGCCCTGTTTGTGGCGGCTCTCCCGTTTCTTGCAGTCCTGGTGACAGCCCGGGCAATGCGCCGGCGCTGGCCTGCATTTTATGCGAAGACTACAGGCGCGCCTGTGATATGGACCGTGTTTGCCGTCATTGTCCTGTGGTGGATTCTCAGGAATATTCTTGGAATATGAGCCGGTGGTGTGGTACGGCCCGGGCGCGCAGTGGAATACCTCCGACGGCATCCGCCATAACGGTCATCACAACAATATCCTTTTCGGAGTGCATTCTCCGCAGGGGCAAGGATGGTTCATAGCCGGCGGGATGGAGAATCTTTATCTGCACAAGAACGGGGCAGGGAACAATGACACCCGTATCCTGAGATTCAAGAAATCAGATGTGGAATACATCTACTGAAATTCCGGATTGATCCAATAATTTGATTTTCTTCTGCATGTGCAGCAGTTTGGCACATGCAGTGTTTATCTTTGCCGCAAAAATCATCCATGATGGTACAGATACACACACTTTCAGTCGCCGACTTCAAGCACACCATGCGGAACAATGACTTGTACGACAGTACAATAGAGTCCATGCCGGAACTTGCCGTCATATCGATAGGCAATTCCTTTGACGATTTCGACCCTGATGACATCTTTTCCAACGGCCCTTCATCAAGATGGTTTGCCCTCCGGCACAGGAATGTCCTGAACATGACATTTGACGACATCACTTCTCCGGAGAAATGGCAGCTCCTCTCGCAGTTCGGAAACTCCGGGCACTCTGATGATTCGTCCGGAAACGCTTCTGCAGAGAAGGATTATGTCCTTTTTGACCATGGTATGGCCAGGGAAATCGCTGACTTCGTGGATGCCAATCATGAGGCCCGCACTTGGATTGTCCACTGCAGCGCCGGCATCAGCCGCAGCGGTGCCGTTTCCCGCTGGCTGAAGGACTGGCTCAAGTTCAAATACGGTATCGATGCAGTGAATGTGGACGGCAAATATGCCATCCCGAATTCACATGTCCTTTCTGAGCTGAACAGGATGTTTTATTGATGGTCATGTATTAAGACAGTGGATGTGCTGACAGGACAGGAAGGGAAAAGATAGGATTCTAGATAAATTGGCTGAAAAAACAGGTATGGACAGATTGAGCCTTCTGTTTTTTCAGCCTTTTGAACAATCTTTTTGTCACAATGTAAGTTTTCAGATTTCCCTTTGTTACTGAGAGTTTATTCCGGACAGGATTTTGGCAAGTTCTTTCTTTCCTTTGACCAGGACGCTATATTTGTCGTTTGGATTATGTTCACTATCGGGATGCTGTCCGGAGGTCACAATGCCGACGCTTTCCAACTGTTCCATGATACGGCAGCCTCTGAGATACCCGACGGCAAACTTACGCTGCAGATCGGAAACCGATACCTCCGCTCGCTTGACAACATATTCTGCGACTTCTTCAAAAAGAGGGTCAAATTCGGTCACAGGAACTGATGCCTTCTTTGCGTCCTCATTTGCCTCATCATGAGGTTTCGGAAGAATGTATGGGCCTTCAGCGGATTCTGTCTGTGCAGCTATGAAATTCACAATCTTAGATATTTCGTCGGGTGTAATGTATGCGCACTGCATCCTTTCCATTTCCTTGCCGACAGAATAGAGCATGTCGCCCTTTCCGATGAGATGTTCCGCTCCCGGAGAATCGAGAATCGTAAAAGAATCGGCTCTGGTGCTCACCTTGAACGCTATGCGGGTTGTGAAATTTGCCTTGATGAGACCTGTAATGACATCCGCTGACGGACGCTGTGTGGCGATTATGACATGGATACCGGCGGCACGGCCTTTCTGGGCAAGCCGGATGATTGAAGCCATTATGCTGGTTGCCATACTCTTGGTTTTCACTCCCATTTGCCCGGCCTTGATGAGGTCGGCATATTCGTCAATCACGACCACGATGTACGGCAGGAAATGGTGTCCGTCCTCCGGACGGAGAAGACCGTCGCTGTATTTGCTGTTGTATTCCTTTATGTTTCTCACTTCGGCCTGACTTATTAGCTGAAATCTCATGTCCATTTCCGCGCAGAGGGAACTGAGCATATCTTCCGCCTGCTTCGGCTGCGTCACTATGGCATTGTCTATTTTCACCTTCTCGTCAGCAGCATCCGGAAATACGGCAAGATAATGCCTTATCAGCATGGAATACCGGGTGAATTCGACCATCTTCGGGTCAATGAGCACGAATTTCAGCTCTGAAGGATGCTTTGCATAGAGGAGGGAAGTTATTATGTCATTGATTCCTTCAGTCTTCCCCTGCTTTGTCGCACCTGCTATCAGAAGGTGCGGAGCATCCGCAAGGTCAAATACTTTGACCTTATTGAAAATGTCAACTCCCATCGCTACCGGCAGTTCAGCCGTACTGTTCAGGAATGCTTCGTTACTCAGCATGGCCTTGAGCGGAACTGCCGATTGGCGGTCGTTTTCCGCCTCAATGCCGACAGAATCTGCGAGGCGGACATCTTCATGCCCATCAAGGAGTTCCAACGAAGGGAAAATATAATTGCCTGATTCCATGTTCCCAATATTTTCTTGGCGGTTGTTTGTTATTGTATGGTCTTGTTGGCGGCGGATATGACATCGAAAGTCTTGTATCTGGCAAAAAACTGCCGAAAAGGACTGATGACTTTTTCATAAATAGTCCATTCCTCTTTCCCTAAGACCGTAGGGTGGTATGAGTTGAACAGCAGGATTCCTTTTTCTTCATAATAGTATAACTTGCATTTTACGTATTCTGCGCCTGGATAATCATATTCCCATACATGATCTTTATCAGGGATTGTCTCATTGAAATAGTTTGTTACTAAACTATTGAATATCAGGCCGTGATTGTC
>JADIMJ010000104.1 GCA_017694835.1 Candidatus Cryptobacteroides gallistercoris | reverse complement strand
ACTCATCGCTGAATTCAGAGCAGCCCCCGCTCCTGAATATGACCTGGCTACCGAAGAGGGGAATTACTTGCATGAACAGTATCTTGCAGATTGCAGGGCGGTGGACTATACCGAAGCTGTGATGCTTCTTTGTCAAGGCCATCCTTGCAAGGCGAAGCGGATTCTTAAATCTCTGGTAGCTGCCGGCTCATACTATTCGGCGCAGGCGGCCAGGCTTCTGGAGGTGCTGTAGAATTCTTACCATGCGTGCCTCGACTCCATATATGATGTTGCTGCTCTTTTTATGCAGTGCATTGTCGTACGCTCAGGATTCTGAAATCCCCGGGCGCGAGTTTGAAGATGGGCTGGAAGAGGCTGTCCGTCTGCATGATGAGAGGAAATTCTCCCTGGCTGATGACAGATATGTCGATATGCTTGCATCCTTGATGGCCCGGCAGGACAGCGTATCTTCGGATTTGTTTGAGGCCTATATGTTGAATTATATCGATAACTGCCTGGCCGTCCGCGACTTCAAGATGGCGACACTTCTTCTTGAGACACCGGTGGAATATAGTCCGGAAGGGCAGGTGGCGCACTCCACGCTACTGGGCAGGACCGTAAGGAAAACATTTCCGAAGCACTACCTCCGGATGCGGGAGTGGCTGGAATATGCCGACAGCCTTTTGCTTTCTCTAAAGGCGGAGGATGTGGTACTGCAGGAGGGTCTTGAACTCAGGCTGCTCAACGAAAAAGGGAATTTCTACGGGACGGCGGGTATGCCTGACAGTTTGTTTTCTGTGATAGACAGAATACAGGACATCGCGCCCGGCAGGATGCTTTCATATAGGGACTGGCCTGCTGATGCCTATTACTGGTATGCGCTTGAAGTTGCCCGGGGTGGCGACTTCCGGAAGGCGGTTTCAATTCTGGAGGATGTGGTGGACTATAAGATAAACCACGACATAAATGATGTGTACGCCGGAATAATCGCTCTGGCGGTTTTTTCAAGAGCCAGCGGACAAGAGAAAATTGTCGGGCGGAATATGGAGAAGGTGCTTGCTGCTGTCGACAAGGAGATGTCCCTGCAGGCTATATGTATGCCTCCTGATATGTTTTACCTTTACTTTCAGGAGAATCTGCTCATTGATGCAATAGTCCTGGCCGCTTCGGTCACAGCTCCCGAATGCAACGACATCTGCTATGACGCGGTGCTCACCATCCGGAATTTGAGAGACGATGTGCAGAAGGAACTTCTTGCTTTTTCAGCCGAAAATTCTGACAATGATTTCGCCCGGCTGTGGACGACAATGAGGGAGACAGGATTGTCGGAATACTCTCGGCTGTTGAAGGCCTCGTACGATGAAGCCGCTGACAGAGAGTCGCCTTTTTTATGCAGAGACCACAGGAAATCCTGGCAGGACGTCAGGAACGCCTTGAGCCCTGGAGAAGCGGCGGTTGAATTCATTCAGGTTCCGGACAGGAAGCCTCACTATGCCGCGCTTGTGATAAGGTGGGATTCCGATGCTCCGGCATTCGTGCGGCTATGTGCTGTCTCCGAGCTGGACTCGGAACTGAAAAAGGGACTTGATATATACAGGAACGGAGCCACTGGCATATACGGACTGGTCTGGAGACCTCTTGAGGAATATTTGCGCAGGGTGCGCACTGTCTTTTATTCTCCTGTCGGAGATCTGCTTACAGTCAATATGGAGGCGATAATGACGGAGGACGGCGCACATCTTCTTTCAGAACGGTACAACCTTGACATGGTGAGCTCCACCGCTTCTCTTCTTGACACCAGACCGGAACCTCGCTATGGCGGCAGATCTCCACAGCCAAAATTGCTTGCGTTCGGCGGTCTGGATTATTATCCGGACAATGAACTTTGGTACGAGGCGGCATGGTCTGTCAGGTCATTCAGGCGGGATGCACCAAGGTTCATGTTTGACAGGTCTGACTATCGGGTGGAGGAGCTGATGTCCGACATGCAGGCTGATACAGTCAGGGCAGGGCTGGATTTTCTTGAACATTCACTTGAAGAGGTCAATGGAATAGCGGCTTTCCTCCCTCGTTCCAACTGTTTCCTTAAGACGGGTCTGGATGGAACCGAGGAGAATTTCAGGATAGATTATCATACGGAGATTGTCCATCTTGCAACGCATGCGTTTTATTTTGATGAAGATGAGGTTTATGAGGATGAGCGCTTGGCAGGTCTTGACCTTTCTTTTGTCACTACTGCCGAATCAAGCGCATTGAAGCGTTGCGGATTGTTGTTCTCCGGGGCTGGCGGGACCGTTGCCGGGAAGAAACCAGACGGGGTCTTTGACGGCCTCGTGTTCGGGGAGGATATTGCAGGTCGGGATTTCAGCGGGACGGATCTTGTGGTGCTGTCGGCCTGTGGCACCGGGCTTGGCGACATTCGTCCTGATGGTGTGTACGGTCTCCGGCTGGCATTCAAGAGGGCCGGGGTCAGAACCGTGGTGATGTCTTTATGGGATGTCAATGATGAGTCGACATCTTTGATGATGACGACCTTCTACCGGTATCTGATGTCAGGAGACGGCAAGAGGAAGGCTTTCCGAAAAGCACGTGAGGCGGTGCGCAAGAAATATCATGATCCATATTACTGGGCTCCGTTCGTGATGGTCGACTGACAACGGGTTCCACGCCGCCGTATCGTGCAGAACAGAATCCCCCTTGCTGCGGCTCAAAAATCTCCATTTCTGTTTACATTTCCCGTCAGATGACATTAAAGGATAGAAACCACCGATATTCTGGTTTCCGACATTGAAGTAAAACAGATAAAAGCTTATGATTATGAGTTTCTACGATGACTGCCCGGACTATGATGAAAGCGCGTATGCCGGCACTTATGTCCACGATGTTGAAGGATGGGATGATGATTTGATAGGCTCCGTATTGGATGGTAATCCGGATGCCTACTGGAATATAGATTAGCTTTCATCGCATAAACCTTGCGCCAAGGAGGGCGTTTTGTGCCGGATGTAAGTCCCGGGACAAGCTGACGGCAAAGTTTCGTGCCAATCTTGACTTTCAAGTAAATAAGGCCGAAATTTGAAGCTGCAATACCCCAAAGAATGGAAAACTTTTCTATCTTTGTGATGTTACCGAAAGGTAGCGGACATATTTGATGAAAGTGTTTCGCTTTTATCCCGAATCGGAAATCTGGACAATTTCACGGCATCTGGGATTAGCAATGACCATTCATCACTTGCATTGTCATATACTGTTCCATGGTATATAAGTGCT
>JADIMJ010000103.1 GCA_017694835.1 Candidatus Cryptobacteroides gallistercoris | reverse complement strand
GCCTGGAGGTTGAGGGTGGCGAGGAGGTTGTCGATGGAACGGATGATGGTGCTCCTGATGGCGGCCATGGCGGCGTTCATGTCGGCGATGAGAGGGTTCTTGTTGCTGCTGTTTGCTATCAGCTTGTCCCTCTGGAGCACAATCTGGTTGTATTCTGATATCTGGCTTTCAATGTCTGTGTTGGTGAGCCCTGAATTCGCCGGGATGAGGGCGTTGGCATTCGCCGGTTCGGTCAGATAGTCCCTTATGTATTGTGCTATTGAAAGCTGGTTGTTGACCTCGAATGACTTTGTGGCATATTCGGAGGATTCCTCGAGATAGGATGCCGAAAGCGCCTGCATGTCGGTCAGCTTGTTCTGTTCCTTGTATTCCTTGAGGTCTGTCTCGATGCCCCCTAGTTCCTGCTCTATGACCACGAGCCTTTCGTTGATGAAGTCAGTGGTGTTGCGTGCGGAACGGTTCTTGTCATGCACCCATTCGTCATTGTATACGTCGATGAGGGTGTTGAGAATGTTTTCGGCCCTGCTGGCGTATGTGTCTTCAAGAGCGAGCACTACCACAGAGGTCTGCTTCCCGGATACTGTTGCGCTGAGGTTGTTCGCGAAAGCCTTTGCCTTGGCCCTGCTGTTGACCCATGAGACCGTGATGTCATCGTCCCAGTCTGATGCATATATTGTCGGAAGTAGGACAATCGTGCCTACAGGAGTGGAGAGAGTGTCTCCGATTGCCCCGGAGGCTTCGGTCTTCTTGAGTTTGTCCGGGCCGATGGTGAAGTCGCTGAGCGTAAAGGTACTGTCCTGTCCCTTCTTTACTCTGAAGGAGAATGATGACATTACCAGAGGGTCCACTATTGAGAGTTCAACGGGGGAGTTGTTGTAGAATTCCCTGTCACGCATGAACTGGTGCTCGACATAACTGGTCTCCAGCCCGAGTCTTTCCACGACTGTCTTCATCAGGTCAGGGGAGGCGAAGGCCTCCACTTCATTGTTGACATTGACGCTGGAGCCCTGGCCGGCAAAGCCTGAAATGTTGGCTATGTCCCGGAGTGTGGCGTCCTGTGCATCTTCATTTATGATTACTTTTGCCGACCTGCTGTATGTGGACGGGGTCTTGTACAGATAGAATGCCGCGAACACGATGCATATGCACAGTGACAGCACATACCACCACCTGTAGCCCCATATCATGCCCCAGATGTCCGAAAAATTGAAATCCGACTGATCTTCCTGATTGAAATTGTTCCTGTAAGTCTCTTCTGCCATAATCAGCTGAGGTTTCTTTAGTTTATGATTTTGTGATTTTGCTTGATTGTATAAGTCCGTTGACAATAGGCTGTCAGGTGTCATTAATGAGGAATGAGTGTGGCGAGCAGCGTGGCCACCGATACAAGGAGCGAACCCGACGAGATGAGGATGCTCGTCATCCTGAGGCCCTTGTCGTCGAGGGTGGACTGCCTTGCCTTGATGTCGCTCGGCTCAACATACACGATGTCATTCTGGAGGAGGTTGTAGGCCGGGGACTTGAACATGTCCACTGAGCAGAGGTCGATGTTGTAGAACACCCTTTCTCCGTCCATCTCGCGGATGACTGTGACATTGTTCCTCTTGCCGAAGATGGTGAGGTCTCCTGCGAGGCTCAGGGCCTGGAGGACAGTCACCTTGTCGCCCTCGATGGTATATGTCCCCGGATGGTTGACTTCGCCGAGGACCGACACCTTGAAGTTCATGAACTCGACTGTCACGACTGCATCGTTGAGGTAGCCTTCCTTCAGAAGTATGTCCTTGATGGTTTCGGACAGTTCCCACCGGGTCATTCCCGCCACCTCAAGCCGCCCGAGGACAGGGAAGTCTATGAATCCGTCATTGTCGACCACATAGCCCATGAGCCTTTGCTGTGCAGTGCTTGTGACGACTTCCGAACCTGCCTGATAGCTGATGACAGGAAGGTTGAACATCACGGCGAGTTCCGGGTTGCGGCATGAGACCACAATGGATATCATGTCCTTCGGCTGTATGACGATGCCGCCGTGCTTGTCTATCTGTTCCGGATGGTCGATTGCCTTGTCCTGGAAGTACGCAATGTCCTTGACCTGGGCACAGGATGCCAGTACGAAGATTGTCATGGCGCATACTATGGCCTTGCTGATTCTTTCGCTTATTCTGCTCATGATTACTGTGTGTAGTGGTGTGAAGAATTTTTATTGTCTATTCTTGTCGGGGGGGGGTATTCATATTGTCTTCTTTTCTTCTGATTTCCCTTGCCAGTTCAGGTTCGCTCTCGGCAAGTTTTTCAAGCGGAATATATGACGGCCCTCCGTCGTTTTTCTTGATGTAATGGTTGATGACCAGCTGGAATGCTGTCCACAGGACTATGTCAATGGCAAGTATCCATGTGAGGTTGATATGGCCGGCCAGTATTGTGTTGAGTCCGATGAAGAACAGGTCTGCCGCCAGTATTGTGATGAGCACATACGGTGTCTTCATGCCGGCTCTAATCAGCTTGTGGTGGATGTGGTTTTTGTCCGGAAGGAACGGACTGCGCCCTTTCCTGATTCTGTGCAGGGATACGCGGATTACATCAAGCATCGGTACCAGCAGGGTGGAAAAGGCTATTACCATGTACTCTTCTCCTTCTGCGGTTTCGGCTTTCTGGCTGAGGTGAAGGGCGAGATAGCTCAGTATATATCCCAGTGTGAGGCTGCCTGCGTCTCCCATGAACAGCTTGTGCCCTTTCCTCTCGTTCCCGAATACATTGTAGACCCAGAAAACCAGCAGTATGCCGAGAGTCACGAGTGCAAGTGTCGCATATATGTATTCATCCTTCATGATGAGCATGCCGGCTAGCAGACTCAGGGCAATGCAGCACAGACCGGAGGCAAGTCCGTCTATGCCGTCTATGAGGTTTATTGCGTTGGTGATGAATACTATGACGAACACGGTAATCGGAATGCCGATCCATGGGGACATCTCGTGGATGCCAAAGAGTCCGCCGAGGGAATGCAGCCAGTTGCCGGAAAGTACAATGAGTGCGGCGGCAAGTATCTGTATCAGAAATTTGTACCTGTATCCGACACCGACGAGGTCATCAGCTTCGCCGACGAGATACAATGTGGTGAGTCCTGCAAAGAGGTACAGGAATTCTACCCATACCTGCTGGGCATCTATTCCCTCGATAGGATATCCGATAGTGTAGCGCAGGGCGATGTTGAGAAAGAGCGTGACGAGGATGACCGGGAAAAATGCAAGGCCTCCGAGCCTTGGGACCGGTATCTTGTGCACCTTTCTCGCGTCAGGGATATCGAACAGTTTTTTCTTGTGGGAAATGAACAGGATGTTGGGAATGATAATGATTCCAAGAATGACGGAAGCGATGAATGTTACCGCCATAAAAATTAGTTTGATTGTTTCTTGGCTCATAATTCGGTTAGTCTGGAATTATAATATAAAGCTCGTTTCTTGCTGAATAGCCTGACATTGTATTCTGGCCCCAATCTTTCCATTCATTTGAAGCAAAGCCAAAAAGTGGAGTATTGAGATGAAGATATTAATCTGTTTCTCAATTAGTTATAGGCTTTGTTATGAAAATGCGCCTTTGCTTTGTCATTCTCTGATGACTGCATAATTTGCGCAAAGATATTAATTGAAATATATAAATGCAATACTGGAGGATGATATATTTTTGTTAAAGTCGGGGGAGGGCTTCAGATTTTTTATTGCAGCGGACTGTATGTGACGGAAAACGGACGCATCATCCGTTTGCGTGATGCGTCCGTTTCATGTCCTTGATGTCTGCTTTAATGATGATTTCCCGTGCCTTTCAGTGATGTTGCAAGGGATGCGCCGTCATTCTTCGCTCTGGAGCGGCTTCATCGTGTGGTATACATTCTGGACGTCGTCGTCCTCCTCGAGTCTCTCTATGAGCTTGTCGAGCTCTGTCCTGTCTTCCGGTGCCACATCCTTGAGGTCGACGTTCGGAAGTCTGGTGAATTCTCCAGAGAGCATTTCGTAGCCGTGGTCCTCGATGTATTTCTGGATGTTGTTGAAGGCTGTATATTCGCCGTAGATGATGATTTCCCTGTTGTCATCCTCGTCAACCTCCTCGAACACTTCTTCTGCCCCGTAGTCAATGAGGTCAAGCTCGAGTTCCTCGATGTCCACCGGCTTGTCGCTCTTGATGCGGAACATGCACTTGCGGTCGAACATGTAGTCGACGCTGCCGGATGTGCCGAGAGAGCCGCCGCTCTTGGTGAAGTATGAGCGGACATTGGCCACGGTGCGGTTGTTGTTGTCAGTGGCTGCCTCCACGAGGAATGCTATTCCGTGAGGGCCGTAGCCTTCGAGCACAATCTCCTTGTAGTCGCTCTGGTCCTTGTCGCTTGCCCTCTTGATGGCGCGCTCGATGTTGTCCTTAGGCATGTTTTCGCTGCGGGCGGTCTGAAGAAGCGCCCTGAGCCTCGGGTTGCCTGTCACATCGGGGCCGCCCTGCTTTACCGCGATTGTTATTTCCTTGCCTATCTTGGTGAATGTGCGGGCCATGTGACCCCACCTCTTGAACTTTCTTTCCTTTCTGAATTCAAACGCTCTTCCCATAGATGTTGTATTTTATTCTGCTTTCGGCATGTTCTCAATCCTGGAAATGTATTTGTCGATGTCGTAGCCTTCCATTGACTGAGGGTACCTGTCCTTGATTTCCTTGTAGGCGGCGAGAGCCTGTCCGTACTGGCCGAGTTCCTCATAGGTCATTCCTGCCTTGAGGAGGTAGGTGGCGGAGAACATGTTGTCGGAAATCTTCGCTGCCTTCATGAAATATTCTGCTGCCCTGGTGTAGTCGTTGAGTCCGGTGTATGCGTCTCCTATGCATGCATTGGCGCGGGCGAGCAGTATCTGGTCCTTGCCCTTGTATGAAGTGAGGTAGCCTATGGCCTCATTGTAGTTGCCGAGCTGGAGCTCGCATATGCCGGCATAGAGGTAGACGGCCTTCCCTGCCTTTGCCCCGTATTCGTCGATAATCTGCGAGAATCCGAGCACATTGCCGTCTCCGTTGAGGGCGAGTTCGTATTCTTCGGCCCTGAAGCTTGCCTCAGCAGGGTACATCTGCTCCTGCGCCTCGGCTTTCATCGGGAGGTAGCTGTATTTGTGCCAGAAGAAGAACCCGAGTCCGGCCACTATGAGTACCGCAACGATTACTGTGAGAATCAATTTGTTGTCGCTGAAGAAGAGCTCGGTTTTGGATACGGCGTCTACAACTGCCTCCGTGTTTTCCTTAGCCCTTTCCTTTTCTGTGTTGTTTGCCATGATATGTTTTGTTTTTATTTTTCCGGTCTGCCGCAGCCCCTTCTCCGGAATGTTGTGCCGGGTTCCGGGCAAGCAGGGCGCAAATTTATAAAAAATTTTTTTTCTATGAAAAAGGTATAATTGACATTTTTCCTTCAGACGGGCGCGGCATCATATGGCATAACCGTCCAAAGCGGTTGGTAAATCAACATGGATTTTCCGTTGATGCGGACAATCTTATTACGAAAAAAGGGTAAGCTTATTACATCGCACCGCTACAACCTCCTGCCCTTGCTGCCTTCCGGCCCTGGGGGAGTTCAGAGGGAGCTGGTCGTGTAAGACTTACCCGCTGCAAAGATAGTCAAAATTTGTTAAATGCAAAAAATCATTTATTCTTCAGGCTGTCGAAGATGAGTGGGAGCATGTCGTCTACGCGGCTGAACTTCCAAATTTTCTCTGCACCGACCATCAGGATTTCCATCGGGCGGCCTCCGCGGCTCTGGTATTCCGCCATTACCTGCCGGCATGCCCCGCACGGTGTGGCAGGGACCGGACACAGTTTCCCGTCCTGGATTGCTGCAAGGGCCAGTGTCTCCATCGCTTTGTCCGGATGATGTGACGCGGCGTGGAACATGGCAGTCCTTTCGGCGCAGAGGCCCGACGGGAATGCCATGTTCTCCTGGTTGGCGCCGGTGACGATTTCTCCTCCGGAAAGTCTTATCGCAGCGCCGACATTGAAATGCGAGTACGGAGTGTATGCGTTACCGGCGGCCCTTATGGCAGCCAGGGCGAGTTCCCTGTCTTCGGGCGACAACTGCTCCTGCGAGTCATATTCGCTGTATCGGATGTGGATTTCCTTTATGTTCATGACATTCGGTTTATCAAGTATTCTATTATCTTTGCACCGCAGTAGGAAACAAATATAGGTATTTTTCGTTTAATATCGGTGGAAACATACAAATTGATGGAAACAGGCAATATAAAGGTGTGCGTGGGGCTTTCGGGCGGAGTCGACTCGAGTGTGGCCGCGCTTCTGCTGAAGCAGGCAGGGTATGATGTGTTCGCGCTCTTCATGCAGAACTGGCATGATACGACGGGCACCCTGCACGGGGACTGCGAGTGGGAGGAGGACCGCTTCGTGGCGGAGATGGTGGCGAGGAAAATCGGCATCCCGTTCTATTTCGTGGATTTGAGCAAGGAGTATAGGCAGCGGGTCGTGGACTATATGTTCGACGAGTATTCCAAAGGACGGACCCCGAATCCCGACGTGCTGTGCAACAGGGAGATAAAGTTCGATGCCTTCATGAAATGCGCGATGAAGCTCGGGGCGGATTATGTGGCGACGGGACACTATTGCCGCAAGGATGAGATTGCCGGTCCCGACGGGAAGCCGGTGTACCGGATATTCGCCGGGTCCGACCCCAACAAGGACCAGAGCTATTTTCTCTGTCAGCTCACTCAGGCGCAGCTGTCGAGGGCAATGTTTCCGATAGGGGACCTGGAGAAGCCTGAGGTGCGCCGGCTTGCCCGGGAGGCAGACCTGCCGTCTGCGGACAAGAAGGATTCCCAGGGGATTTGTTTCGTGGGGAAAGTGGACCTGCCGACATTTCTTCAGCAGCAGCTCAGGCCTAAGGAGGGTGACATCGTGGAGGTCTATGACGCCTATTATGCCGACAATGCCCAGTATAAGTTCGTCGTCTCTACGCTCCGCTCCCTGCTCAGGGATGATTTCACGGGAGAGGTGTCGCTCCTGACGGACTATGTTTCGGAGACGAAGGTTTCTGCGGCGGGGCCAGGCGGCGGATGTCTGCCTGTGGCTGAGTCCCTGCCGGTGTTCGCTGCCGGGAAGCTGGCTGCGCTGGATGACAGCTCATGGCTGAGGCTTTCGCAGCCGGTGGAATACGGCGATATCCGTTTTGAGACAGAGACCTACCGCTCCGGAAAAAAACATGTGAAGAAGACCCGCTACAGGGAAAATCCCTATGGGAAGATAATAGGGAAGCATGACGGGGCGCAGTTCTATACAATAGGGCAGCGCAAGGGCCTGAATGTCGGGGGGCACAAGGATTCCCTGTTTGTCATTGAGACAGACATTGCCTCCAATATAATATATGTGGGGGAGGGACACCGGCACAGGGGCCTGTCGAGAAGCTGCCTGAGGATAGCTCCGGAGGATGTGCACTGGATCAGGGAGGATGTTCCGATGCAGGCCGGGGAAATCCGGAGATACCGGGTCCGCATCCGTTACCGTC
>JADIMJ010000102.1 GCA_017694835.1 Candidatus Cryptobacteroides gallistercoris | reverse complement strand
GAGCCCGACGAGCTACCAACTGCTCTACCCCGCGGTATTGGACTGCAAATGTATGGATAATTTTTATATCTGCAAAATTTTTTTTCTTTTTTGCTGTGTTTTTTTTGCATTTTTTGCTGTGTATTTTGCCGAGTAAATCATTCAAGAGGCTGAAGGGCTGTTTTGAATTAGTTATGCCTGTTCATGAAATTCATCCCTTTGTTTGTGCAATATTCCCCTTCTTGAAATCACTCCCGATGGTGTCAAAAGATGTTCTCAAAAGAACGCGGTGCAGAGTAAATGTGTTGATTCAACACCGAAGTGCAGCAGTCAGAACATGTCAGAGCAAATCATAGAAAATGCCTCATAGAAAATGCGGAGCCAAATTGTATTGATATAGGATTATTTTGCTAAATTTGTATGTTCCGGTTGTCTGTTTTCTGTCCGGTAGCATCGGATTGTGCGGATTATGTGCATTTATTGTTTGGCCGGATAATTATAATCATGAATACAGACAGTCATAACCGGAACAGACAGATATATAATCATATATAATATTTGACGGAATATGTGGATTACCATTGTTATCCTTGTGTTGGCGGCGGCTTTCTTCGTGTCGGGGAAGTTCAGGTCGGACATTGTGGCTCTGTGTTCGCTGCTTGCCCTTCTCATTTTTCAGATATTGACACCGGAGGAGGCTTTGTCCGGATTTTCCAATCAGGTGGTCATAATGATGATAGGCCTGTTCGTGGTGGGAGGCGCGATTTTCCAGACCGGACTTGCCAAGATGATCAGTTCGAAGATTCTGAAGCTGGCGGGCAACAGCGAGACCCGGCTGTTCCTGCTGGTGATGCTGGTGACAGGGTTCATCGGAGCTTTTGTGAGCAATACGGGGACGGTTGCCCTCATGCTGCCGATTGTGGTGAGTCTTGCGTATAATGCGGGGACAAGTCCGGGGCGGCTTCTGATGCCTCTGGCCTTTGCAAGCAGCATGGGCGGAATGATGACGCTGATAGGTACTCCGCCGAACCTTATCATTCAGGATACTCTGACAGGGGCCGGCTATGAGCCTCTTTCGTTCTTTTCTTTTCTGCCGGTCGGTCTGGTGTGTCTGGCAGTGGGGATATTGGTGCTGATGCCGCTTTCCAGGATTTTTCTGTCCAGGAAAGGAAAGAACAAGGACAGTGTGCAGGCAGGGAAGACTCTGAATCAACTGGTGAAGGAATACGGGCTGTCGGACAATCTGTTCAGGCTGCGGGCAAAGGAAGGTGGCAGGGCGGCCGGCAAGACTGTCATGGAGCTTGACCTGAGGAGGCAGTATGGACTGAATATCCTTGAGGTCAGACGGGGCGAGACTTCCCAGCACAGATTCCTCAAGACAGTTACCCAGACACTTGCTTCCGCGGATACGGTCATAAAGGAAGGCGATGTGCTTTATGTGTCCGGGAATGTGGACGATGTCGACAGATTTGCAGGTGATTTCGGGCTGGAGATGATAGACGGGCATACTACGGAGCAGGCTTCGGTGTCAGGCGGCACTTTGGCTTTCTATGACATCGGCATAGCCGAAATAGTGCTCATGCCTTCGTCCAATATGATAAACAATACAGTGAAAGAGGCCGGGTTCCGGGACAAGTTCAATGTGAATGTGCTGGGAATCCGGCGCAAGAATGAATATATCCTGCACGAACTAGGTGATGTGAAGATGCACAATGCCGATGTGCTGCTTGTGCAGGGGGCCTGGGCGGACATAGCCAGGCTGAGTCATGAGGATACCGAGTGGGTGGTGCTCGGCCAGCCGCTTGAAGAGGCCGCGAAGGTTACCCTTGACTACAAGGCTCCTGTGGCTGCTCTGATTCTGGTCCTCATGGTAGCCATGATGGTCTTTGACTTCATCCCTGTCGCTCCGGTGACAGCGGTGATGATTGCCGCGATGCTGATGGTTCTGACCGGGTGCTTCAGGAATGTGGAGGCTGCGTACAAGACCATCAAGTGGGAGACAATCGTGCTCTTTGCCGCAATGCTGCCGATGTCTCTCGCCCTTGAGAAGACAGGAGTGTCTGCGTATATATCGGGAGCCCTCGTCAGCGGTCTCGGAGATTTCGGGCCTGTGGCGCTGCTTGCTGGAATTTATTTCACGGCATCGCTGATGACGATGTTCATAAGCAATACGGTGACAGCTGTCCTTATGGCCCCGATTGCTCTGCAGAGTGCCGTCCAGCTCGGAGTCAGTCCGGTGCCGTTTCTCTTTGCCGTCACTGTCGGGGCAAGCATGTGCTTCGCGTCTCCGTTTTCTACTCCGCCCAATGCTCTTGTGATGCCTGCCGGACAATATTCTTTCATGGACTATATTAAAGTCGGTCTGCCGCTGCAGATAGTTATGGGCATTGTCATGGTCATTGTGCTTCCGCTTCTTTTCCCGTTCTGAAAACTTTCAAAAGATAGTTTATTTGACAGAACAGATTTATGAAACCTTTTTTAAGACAGGCGGCAGAAAAATTCCTTGCTGAAGGGGATGTGTCCGGGAAGTGCTTTATCTTTCCGAACCGCAGGTCGCTTGTTTTTTTCCGCAAGCATCTGGCTGCGGCTTTGTCCGAGGCTTTCTCATCGGCGGCAGAAGGCAGAATGTCCTGCGATTCAGGTTCTGGTTCCGGCCTTGGAACGGGGCCTGGAGTGCCTGTGCCGATCATAGCTCCGGAGATGCTGACCGTCAACGATTTCTTCTATAAGGTATATGATGTCTCCGTTACTGACAGGGTGACACTGCTTCTTGAACTGTACGAATGTTACAAGGCATTGAACGGAAAGGCTGAACCATTGGACGAATTCATATTCTGGGGGGATGTGATTCTCGGGGATTTCAATGATGTGGACAAATATCTCGTTGACCCGAAGCAGATTTTCACGAATGTATCGGACTATAAGGAGATGCAGGATACTTTCTCATATCTCAGCGAGAGGCAGAGGCAGGCAATTGAAGGATTCGTGAGCCATTTCAATGACAGGAGCGGCAGGCTTACGGTGCATCTGGACTCGGACAACCCGAATGTAAAGGAGCGTTTCCTGATGATATGGAATATAATGTATCCTCTCTACAATTCCTTCCGTAGCCGTCTCAAAGAAATGAACGGGGCGTATGAGGGTATGGTATACAGGGAAATCGCAGAAAAAATGTCCGGCAGCGGAGCTGAAGATTTCTTTGAAAGGCTGGGTTCAGTGTTTCCGGGAAGCGGGAAATATGTCTTTGTGGGTCTCAATGCCCTGAATGAATGCGAAAAGACTGTCCTGCGCAGGATGCGGGACCGGGGAATGGCTGAATTCTGCTGGGATTATTCAGGGAAGATGATCAGGGACAGGCGCAACAGGTCGTCTTATTTCATGGATGAGAATGTGCGGGAATTTCCTCAGAAATATGAATGGGATGAAGACGGGCTTGAAATTCCCCGCATCAGGATAATGAGCGTGCCGTCTTCTGTAGGGCAGGTAAAGCAGATTCCCCGGATACTTTCTTCCGCAATGTCCGAAGAGGGGGTGACGCCTGATGACTGTGCTGTGGTCCTTCCCGACGAGACTCTTCTCATGCCGCTGCTGAATACCATACCGCCTGACATCACTGACATTAATGTCACCATGGGATATCCCATGTCCGGCAGTGCTTTCCATACTTTCATGAATGCAGTGACCGCCGTCCAGATGTACATCCGGCCTTTCCGGTCATCTTCCGGGCAGGACGATGAATTGTTCTATTATAAGCCGGTATGGACGCTTTTCTCCGATGCCATTTTCAGAAAAGTGATGACGGCAGATGATGAGGAGGCTGTCAGGAAGATCAAGTCGGAGGTGCGGACTTATATACCGGTGAAAGATTTGTCCGGGACACCGCTCCTTGACCTTGTCTTCCGTCCTGTGCTGTATGATCTTAAGGCGACGGACGGCGCTCAGGTCGATGCGCTTGCCGGGCATCAGCTCAAAGTGGCCTCTTTCGTTGCCTCGGCCCTTGCCGGCGACAGTGACATGGCTGTGGAAGTGGAGTTTGCCAAAGAATATTGGCTTAATGTGTCGAGGCTCCGCTCGATTTCGCTTCAGGTCAGGCCGATGACTTATATGCGGATATTGGAGCAGCTTCTTGCAGGTGTGTCCGTCCCTTTCAATGGAGAGCCTCTGAAAGGCCTGCAGATAATGGGGCCGCTTGAAACCAGGGCGCTGGACTTCAGGAATATTGTCATCCTGTCTGCAAACGAAGGGATTTTCCCGAGGAGAAGCGTAAGTTCGTCATTCATACCGCCGGAACTCAGGCGTGGCTTCGGACTTCCTTCATATGAGTTTCAGGATGCTGTGTGGGCATATTATTTCTACCGGATGATTTCACGGGCGGAGAATGTGTGGATGTTGTATGATTCCCGTACCGAGGGCATGAAGTCAGGCGAAGAGAGCCGGTATATCCGGCAGCTGGAATATCATTTCCGTCTGCCTGTGGAAAGATATATCGCCTCTTCTCCGGTTAAGGCAGGGGCTGTGGCCGTGGAGATAGAGAAGACTGCGGCTGATGTCCGGTGCATGAAGGAGGGCGTGCTTTCTGCGACTGCCCTGCAGAACTATCTCATGTGTCCCGCCAAATTCTACTATCAGTCCGTGCTCGGGCTTTCTGCGGAAACGGAAGTGACAGAATCCATGGATGCCGCCATGATAGGCAAGGTATATCACGGGGTTATGCAGCACCTGTATTCAGGAAGAAAGACCGTATGCAATGAATATCTGGAGTCTCTTGCAGAAAGAGAGGAGGAAATCAAATCCATGGTCCGTACACTGATGCTTGAGGAACTCCACAGCCCCGAAGTGGCCGGAAGAAATCTCGTTATCGGCGATGTGATAGTGAAATATGTCCTCAAGACCATAGAGAGGGACAAGGAGCAGATGGAGGCAAAAGGTGTCCGGGAATTTGAGATCCTCGGCCTTGAAAAAAGACTGGAGTGTGAATTCGGCGGATTCCGTTTCAAGGGCTATATTGACCGTCTGGACAGTTTTGCCCCCGATGAAATCCGTGTCGTGGATTACAAGACAGGGAAAGTGCATCCCGAGGACATGCAGATAACGGAAGCCGACGGAACGAAGGCAGCGGATAAACTTTTCGGGGACGGCCCCTTTGCCGACAAGCCGAAGATAGCGCTCCAGCTGTTCATATATGACCTTCTGCTTGAAAAAAACGGCCTTGCAGAAGGCCGCAGGGTAGTAGACTCGGTATATTCGACGGCACAGCTTTTCAGCGAGCCTCCGGCCAGCGCTGAAGTCGGGAAGCCTTTCTATGATGCCATGTCGGAGCATCTGGCAGATCTTCTCGATGAGATTTCAGACATCGGAAGGCCGTTCAGCCGCACTGAAGACTTGTCCGTTTGCCAATATTGTGATTTCAAAGTCATCTGCGGCCGATGACATGAGCGGTATCGCGACGGGCCTCCGGCGGGAGGCGGTGGAGGGGTCATTCCCCACCGGGGATACCGCACGGCGGAGGGGGTGTTCGGAATTCCATATCTGATACTCACCTCTGAAAAAAAATAAAACAGGAGAGTATCAGATATGGAATTGATGAAAGCTTCAGCCGGTTCCGGCAAGACATTCAACCTTGCCAGGAAATATATCACCCTGCTTTTCAAGAAGCAGGACCGCTATGCCTACAGGCATATTCTTGCAGTGACCTTTACCAACAAGGCCACGGACGAGATGAAGACCAGAATCATGAAGGAACTCTTCACTTTGTCCACGGCTCCTGAACGGTCCGGCTATCTCAAATATTTCATGCCTTCAATGTTCCCGGCTTCCGAAACCGCGGAGATTGACCCCGATGACTTCGTTGCTGAACTTCCGGGAAGAAAGGGGCTGCCTGTGACCCTTGATTCCCTGTCGGAATGTGCCACGGACATGCTGTGCAACATTCTCCATGACTACAGTGCATTTTCCGTCAGTACAATAGACCGTTTCTTCCAGCAGACACTCCGGGCTTTCTCCAGGGAAATCGGTCAGTTTGCTTCATATCAGGTGGAACTCGACAAGGGCTCTCTGGTGGCTGAAAGTGTGGACAGAGTGCTCGATTCTCTTGACGAGAAGGATACGGTCAAATTGAAATGGTTGACTGACAGTGTGATGGAGCAGATAGAGCAAGGAGGGCGATACAATCTTGAATCAAGCCTTGTTTCCATTGCCTCAAGACTGAAGTCTGATGAGCACAGGGCTCTTGTTGAAAAATTCGGAATAGATGAGGATAAAATCTATTCAAGGGAAAGGCTTTCGGAAATAAAGAAGGCCTGCAGGAGGACAATCAGGGACTTCGTCAGTTCGGTGAAATCATCAGCAGAAGGAATTCTCCGTCTTCTTGCCGATGCCGGGGTCCGGCCCGAAGAATTCAAAAACGGCTTTCTCAAGGCTCTGTACGGCTATGCCGGACTCGGCCGCGGTGACATTGTAGAGGCTCCGACGGCTTCATTCATGTCGAAGGCCTCAGATTATGAACAATGGTTCGCGAAGTCAAAGGCTGGAAAGCTCCTGCCTTCCGTATATCCGCTTCTTGAGGCTCCGCTGGAGGATTTCTGTTCTCTGTTCGATGAGAGATTCCGGGTCTACCGCACTGCATTGATTCTTGACGGACAGCTGTATGGCCTTGGTGTCACTGCGGACCTGTACAGGGAATTCAATGCGCTGATGAAAGAAAAGAATGTCCTGAGCATAGATGATTCCAATAC
>JADIMJ010000101.1 GCA_017694835.1 Candidatus Cryptobacteroides gallistercoris | reverse complement strand
AGATAATATTAGGAACAGACATTATAATAATAGATTAACTCCCCTAAAATCTAAATGCCATGATGGACAATTACATTATCAAAGAAGCAGACAAGACCAAGGCCGCACTTGTTGCCATCCTGAGGCAATTGTTCCAGATGTCTTCAACGGCCGCTCCTGCGGAAATCCGCGACTGTGCCAGAAACGAACTTTCCGAAAGGCTCGGACTCGATGTGGATTCTCTGCTTGAAAAAGAAAATTTCATCCCGCTGCTTGTTTCTGACTATCACTTTGATGACAGCGACCTTAACAAGTTTGCCGAGCTGCTGTATACCGTGCTCAGGGCGGACGAAGGCAAGGATGATGTCCACAACCTTTATGCAAAAGCCATATCGGCCATCAACAAATGGCTTGACGACAGAGGACAGGCATTCTCTGCGACAAGACATTATGTCCTCGAGGAAAACAGCCGGTATTTCTGAATGCCGGCTGACGGAATTACCATTCCATGCGGTCCCGGGACAGCGGCATTGTCATGCATCTCGGGCCGCCTCCTCCTCTCGGGAGCTCCGAGCCGGCGATAGATATGGCACATTTGCCTCCGATTACGGATTTCCCTGAAATCACATCTTTGGCAGACATTATGCTGAAGCCGTTTTTGTCCAGTTCCTCAAGGGTGTGGACATTGCGGGCATAGGTGAGTATCTGGCCCGGCGCGATGCAGAATGTGTTTGCTCCGCTGTGCCATTGTTCCCGCTCCTGGTCCCATTCGTCGTCACCGCCGCAGATGACGGGCTTGAGGTCGACCCCGAGTCTCTTGAGGGCCTTGAGGATGTTCGGCTCGGACTTGATTGAAGTCACCTTGCCGTCTGCAATCACAATATGTACTGTCTGATACTGGATGTTGTTGAGCATCAGGGGCTCGAATATCATGCATCTGTCCCTGTCAATCATGGTGAACACCATGTCGAGGTGTATGAATGACTCCGGGGAATGCGGAATCTGCTGCACAATTACATGGCGGATGCCTTCCGGATGCGCTTTCCTGAGCCTCTCTACCATGAAGTCGATTCCCCGGGTCGATGTCCTCGCCCCGTTTCCTACGAGCAGGATGTCGTCCCTTATGATCTGGATGTCACCCCCTTCCATGACTACCGGGGAACCTGCGGCGTGGAAGTCATTCGCGTCAGTGATGGCACAGTTGAAATTCCCGCTGCACCGGTATATGGCTTCCATTATTATGGATTCGCGCATCCTGATCTTGTTGGCCATCCTGCACACGAGGACGCTGTTGCCGATGGTGACGGCGGAGTCTCTTGTGAAATAGAAATTGTACAGGGGATAGAGGGCATAGTATTCATTGGCAAGGTATGCGGAAAGCGTGTTGATTTCGGCCGGAAGTCCCTCTATCAATACCGATGCCAGTGCCCCGGAGTCCATGTCCAGGAGTTTTTCATAATAGTTGGCTGCATCTTCTCCTATGCAGATTCTCTTGAGCAGGTCGGCCCTGTCGCTTCTGTTGTCCAGTACCTTTTTCAGCAGAGGCCTGACTTCGTAGACTTTGGCGACCTTGGAGAGTACCCCGTAGAGCTGGGAATATTCTTCCTGCGCAATGGAAAGATTGAGGATGTCGCTGTACAATGCCCTCTGGACATTGCGCGGAGTCATGTTTTCAACTTCTGCTCCGGGAGAGTGAAGCATCACGGCCCTGAGATTTCCGATTTCAGAACGGATGTCGATGTCAAGCGGTTGTGTATGTGATTCCATAATGATGAGCTTTGAATTCCCGAAAGTTAAGCATTTTGTCAAATTTTTTCAATAAATTTGGACTGCAGTATGATATTCCGGGATGCATCGGGATATCAGCAGGAGGCTAACGGACAGAGCAAATGAGAATTAAGTCAGAATATGCCGGAATGGACGGGGCCGGGGCATGGAAAATGGTTGTGGAATATGTCAAGGCCAACGGCTCTTTTTCGTCGGTTACCCGAATCCCGTATTATGCAGTATTTGTCGGGAGCTGCATCTTTCTGAAGGGAGGCCAGCCGGGCACAAAGCGGTCTTCAGAAGGGGAGTACCTCACCGGAAAGGATTTCATGGCGGCCTACGATGCTGCAAGGAATCTGGAAGACATCAATACCGGCAGAATCAAGCCGTACATCAAGAGACAGCAGACTCCGTTCATGGGTCTTCTTTTTTCCGCCGGAATCATAGAATGACAGCAGTCCTCAGGGCAATTTCATCGGAATTTATAAATTTTCAGATATATGAAAAAGAAAATCATCTGGATCACTTGTCTTTTCCTGGCCGTGGCGCTTGCGGCTTTCGTCTATTTCAGGTTCTATTTTGTCTTCGGCGAGGGGGTGAAGGCAGGAGAACTGAATTTTGTCGTTTACAAGGGCTATATCTTCAAGACATATGAGGGCAAGGCCATACAGGCCGGCTTCAATGCCAAGAACAAGACAACAGCCATCCAGTCATACGAATTTGAATTCTCCATCACTGACAAGGACCTTGCCGATTCACTCATGAGATGCAGCGGGAAGACGGTCGAGCTGCATTACAAGGAATACCTCGGCTCTCTGCCGTGGAGGGGACAGCAGAAATATATTGTGGACAAAATACTTGCTGTAAGGTGACAGCTACAGCTTTGCGGTAAGTTCCTTCATGCTCCTGCGTGCCGGGGCTTTCTCATAGAGAATGCGGTATACCATGTCGGCTATCGGCATGTCAATCTTGTGCCTGAAATTGATGTGCCTGATGCAGTCTGCGGCGAAATACCCTTCTGCAATCATCGTCATTTCATTGAGGGCGCTCTTGACCGTGCATCCTCTTCCGATGAGGAGCCCGAGCCTGCGGTTGCGGCTGTATATGGAGTAGCATGTCACGAGAAGGTCCCCGAGATATGCAGGGGCAAATGTGTTGCGCTCATCCGGATAGCTTTCCCGCAGGAAGCGTGTCATCTCGTTGGCGCAGTTTGAAATCAGTACGGCGAGGAAATTGTCCCCGTATCCGAGTCCTACGGCGAGTCCTACGGCAATGGCATAGATGTTCTTCAGAATCGAGGCATATTCAACTCCGTATATGTCGGAGGAGTAGCTTAGCAGGACGGATTTGTTCGCCAGTTTTTCGCCGATTCTGCGGGCATTCTCTTCATCCGAGCATACCACCGTAAGGTATGAGAGCTTCCCCTTGGATACCTCTTCGGCATGAGACGGACCTCCGATTATGCCTATCTGTCTGAACGATAGGCCGTACCTGTCCTTGAGATATTCTGCGACCGTCTGATATTCCCCGGGAATGATCCCCTTTATGGCAGAGACGATGAATTTGTCGCAGAGCGGCTCTGCAAGCGGCTGAAGAAAATCCTTCAGGTATGCCGAAGGCACGGCCATTATTATGATTTCAGCATTGCGCACGACTTCATTTATGTCGGAGGAAGGATGAATCCGGCTGAGGTCGAATTCCAGTTCGCTCACATATTTCGGGTTGCGGCCGTCCGTGAGGACACCTTCCAGTACTTCCGGATTGCGGATGTACCACCATACATTTGATTCATTTCTTGAGAGCAGGCCTGCGATGGCAGTGGCCCAGCTTCCATAACCTATTACGGCACAATGCGCTTCTTTCCCAATCTTATATTCCATTTCGGTCAGGTTTCAATTACACGGATACAAATATACGCAAACTGGCCGAAATTCGGATAGAATTTTGTCTTTTGTCTTGCTGGGAACAATACTTACCGGAGCCATCCTGAGCCATGCCTGCATCCGGCAAATATCTTTTCTTTCGACGAGTAGAGACTCTCATATTCGGATTCATCGAGAATCCTGCATCCGGAATATCTGCCAGACATGTCCATGACCACTCCTGATTCGTTCATGCTGCGGTATTCCTTCCATCCGTTTTCCGCTGTGGCTTTTCGTGGATTCGGAGCCGGCTCCGAATACCATCCGGAACCTGCAATGTGCCGGCCCATTGTACAGTTAAGATATGTGACATTGTCCCACTCAGAGCTGTTCCCGCCTGACCTGGCAAGGTAAACTGTACCTGTGCCGACGCCGCTTTCGGCGGTAAGCCTGCATTTGAGAAAGACTATTCCTTTGTCTGCACTTCTGCACCTGGCCTGGACGAGATATCCCCCGTTGTCATTCCGGCATGAACGGATTTCGCATGATTCGAACAATGCGGTCTTCGGATAGCCCCAGATAAAGTCGACATCGCCTCTTATAAGGCAGTTGTCAAAGAAACTCCAGCCTTTAAGCTCTATAGTGTCCTGTTCGCTTGAAAAATTGCAGTTCCTTGCAATCAGTCGGCCGTCATCGCAATTAAAATAGATGACTTCCGCCTGACTCCCATGTCCGTGTGAGTTTTCAAGAGTAATGTTTTCGAAGCAGAGCATGTCGCAGTTCTCCACGAGAATCACGGACCTTCCTCCTGTCTTTCCGACAGGACTTCCGATCTGAGGGACAGATTGCAGAGAGCCTCCGACACCATTGATTCTGTCGTTGCAGTTGTCAAACCTGACGACAGTACCCCCGCGACTTTCTCCCTTGATTGTGAGATTATTCTTGTTTCGTATGAAAATGGGCTCGTCATAGATTCCGTCGCAGGCAGTGATGGTGACGGCAGCGCTTTGGCCCCGGCCGGCAGCATAGTTGACCGCCCCTTGAAGAGTCATGAAGTCGCAGTCCCGGCCGCCGACAGTGATTTCGTCCTTGTTTTCAGGTTTCGGCATCACTGTGAATGTCCATTCTCCGCTTCCGATGCCTCCGAAGCCGTCAGCAATTATTACATCGGGCTCAATGACGACACTGTATTCTTTCCCGTATTCGAGACTGCCCGTATGAGGCCTGATTCTGACCGAATTTCCTTCGGCTGTCACTGCATTGTAATATACAATGCGATAGTACCCCGCAGTCCCGACGGCATCCATAGCCGTTGAAAAGAGAGTTTTGTCAGTCATCTGTACGCCTGCGGCATTTGCTGCCGCGACATCTGCCATGTCAATCATGTCAGCCTCATTTCCTCTTGAGTCCAGTATCCTGATGGCACCGGAATCTCCGAGCGTCGGTACGGAAGAGAATGTAAGGGTAAGGTAGGAGTCCTGACAGGCATTTTCTCCTCCGGGAAATACTGTCACGGAGCCGAGCTGCAGCTCCGTCGGTCTTAGTGTTTCCGCTTCATTCCGGTTCCCTTTATCCTGAGAGGGCTTCTCGCATCCGTTCAGTAACATTGCCGCCAGGGCGGCCGCAATCACCTGCGCCGCAGATATGGAAGTTTTCATACAGCTATAAATTTCAGTGTCATCAATTGTGCGGCAAATTTATGCAATATCTTTCCTTCAGATATGGAATTATTGTCAAAAATCCCTGCCGAATTATCTTTCCGACAGGGATTTTGAGTATGTCACGCCTTCTCCTTGCGCATGGGTGGGGAAGGCGGCCGGGATTGCGGCGGATTATCTTGTACGTGTCACTGTATGGAGGACATTTCCTTCCTTGTCGAGCATATGGAGCTTCAGTTCGTGCTCATCCGCAGTGATGAGAGACCAGCCCGACTTGTTGCTGCAGAATACTGTGCCGTCGGTCGGCTGCACATCCTCGCGGCTGAGGGAACCTGATGTGTTTACCACATAGTCGATGTCACAGCCGTCCTTGCGGATGTGCTGGAATGTGTGGATGTGGCCGCAGAGATACATGTCCACATTGCCGTATTTCCTGATTACTGGATCCAGCCTCTGCTGCAGGTCAGTCCGCTCGCTTTCGCTCTTGTCGGTGTATGCATATATCGGGTGATGTCCCACTACAAGCACCCAGTCTTCGTCTGCTTCGGAAAGCACCTGGTCAAGCCATGCGGTCTGTTCTTTCCAGTCAGACTTGGAGGCGTCGGCATATTTGTCAGTTTCCTCCCTGTACTTGTCAATCATAGGAGTGGTGTCGACCATCACAATCCTGACGGTAACACCATCTTCCTCCTTGACGAAAGTGTAGTATTTGGCGGGCATTTCCCAGCGTGCGCTTACATTGCTGTATTCCACGACAGCATCAGTGTTGCTGCGGTATTCGTGGTTGCCGCATATCGGATACCACTGTATCATCAGGTCCGGATGGGAGTAGATCAGCTCGTAGTTGGTCATCCACAGCGGGTCCGATATGCTCTGTACGCCTTCAAAATGATGTATGTCCCCGGCAGCGACGACGAATTCAATGTCGATGGTCTCGGCCATCTTCCCCATTGTCTCCGCTATCGGCTTCTGGTCATAGTAGCCGTTGCGCCCCAGGTCATTAGCAAGATAGAAATTTAGAGGTCCTTCAAGAGCCTTCCATTCTTCGGTGCGGTCTGCCGACACTGTCACCTGCCCGCAGGAAACGAGGGCTGCGGCAGCAAGCAGGAGCGGTAAAATCCTTTTCATCTTAAGTATCATTTCTGACAAAGTTAATGTTTTATTTTATCGGTTCGCAGATGTCTGTCCGATTTATTCGGCAGTTCCGAATGCACCGAACCAAGGCTGTACTGCCGGAGACTTGTATTCCTGTCCGTTTACTGTCAGACCGCTTGTGGCGTAGAACGGCATTCTGTCTCCTGAAGGTGTGCAGTAGCCCTCAAGTACAGGGGAGCCTGCGTTAACATGGAAGTCCCAGCTGTCATTCCAGATATAGTCGGCAGGATCTGCATCGAGGCTGTAGTTCACAAAGTCAGGGTCAAGGGCATCAGCCTCGGAAGAACTTTTGGCAATCTTGCTGTGGGTGTCGGCACTCGGGTCATACTCGTCATGGTCATAGGCATATCCTTCGTACGGGAATTTTACGCCTGAATAATAGAGTGTCTCTCCGTCGTCTTCGTATGCTCCTTCAAAGTACAGGTGGCTCTGGACATTCCCTGAAGCGTAGAAGTTATAGTCTATCATCGAGTTCTCGGAGTCATAGCAGTCTTCGGAACCCGGCTCGTCGTATGCGGGGGTGATTGCTCTGAACTTGCAGTTCACGAGAAGGTTGTTGAATACGCTGACATTGGCCATTTCCTCAACATAGATGCAGCCGCCCTTTTCTCCGTCGCGCCTCCATCCTGAATTGATGATGGTGTTGTTGTATGCCTGGATGAGGGCCTGGTGCCTTACTTCGCTCTGGTCCGAGCTGGAAAGCTTGAGTCCGTTGGTATTCGGGCTGAACATGATGTTCCGGGCAACATCCACCTTGCAGCCTGACTTGATGTTGACAGCCTCTGCCCCGTCATATCCGGTGGCGCTGAAGATGTTGTCCGCAATGATGGCGTTTCCTCCCATCATGTAGATGCCGTCTGACCAGCCGTTGCGGATGATGCTGTTGGTGATGACATATCTGCCGCTTACATTGTTGGTGGTAATCTGCGGATAAGCGTCGTCGCCTGCGGTATAGTATCCGTTTTCAGCTGCAGGGGAGCCTTCGATTACCTGTCCGCCTGTGTATTCGATGACGGTGTGGTCGATGATCATTTCTTCACAGGTCGCACCTGCCACGATTCCGCCCCAGAGTCCGGCGAATGTATTGGCTTCAGTCCTGAGGCCTTCGGCCACGGTCAGGCGTACAGGCTCGCTCTCTGTACCGAGGCAGTAGAGATTCCCGTCAACCGTGAATTCGATTGCAACATGGTTGACGCCGACTCCGGCACTGTTGAAGATTACGGTCACGCCCGGCTCGATGGTAAGACTTTCGCCTTCCGGCACAAGAAGATGGCTGTTGACTTCAATTGTACTTCCGGCAGCCCAGGTCCCTGACACCTCCTGTACAGTGCCTTCGTAAACAATGTTCCCGTGATTTTTTTCATTGTCTTTCTCGCAGGCGGCCAATACAGGCATGCAGACAGCCGCAAGCATCAGAATTTTCGCAGTTTTCATAAAATTGGTTTTGTCGATTATTGATTTCAAGTTTGTTGATGATTATTTTTCTGAGAATCTGTATCTGATTCCTATCATTATAGTCTGGGCATGCCATTCGCGGCGCTCTATGACTCCGCCCCTATATCTTTCATAGTCCTTGAGCGAGTCTGTCATCGGGTTCGGCATGATATACCGGAGCACCGGGGTGTCGAGCAGGTTGGATGCCTTGGCGAAGATTGCCAATCCTGACCTGAAGCTTTTTTCTATCGAGGCATCAAGCTGTACATATCCGGCTTCCCAGATGTCGTTGTCCAGCCAGTTTGATATTTCGCTTAGCCGTTTCCCTGTATATGAGCCTGAAATCTGGGCCTCAAGTCCGCATTTGCTGAAATTGAACAGGAGGGAGAGATTTGCCACATGGGCTGCCTGTCCGTAGAGCGGCCTTGTCTGGCTCACGGTCTTTACTTCAGTCCCTTCGCGTACTCTCTTCGTGGTCGTGATGCTGGAATTGGTGTAAGTATAGTTGGCCTTGATTCCGAACCAGCTGAAGTACTTCATGACATCCACTTCGACTCCTGCGTTGGTTGCGTTTCCGAAGTTCATCGGCGTGATGAATGTAGCCTGGCCCTCGTTGATGAGTCCGTATTCTATCGGGTTCTGCAGCTTTTTCCAGAAGAGCCCCACCATGAACTGCTCGGATGACTTGGGGAAGAATTCATACCTCAGGTCAATGTTGTCGGCCACGGTATGCTGCAGTTCCGGATTTCCTTTCTCGTCATAGTCTTCATTGAGAATAGTGTAAGGCACTATCTCGAAGAATCCCGGGCGGTTGATTGAGCGGCCGTATGAAAGCCTCAGGCTGGCGTTGCGGTGGATCTGGTATTTGAGGTGTACGCTCGGCAGGATGTCCCAATAGTTCTGGTCTCCCTCGGAATCAGTGTTTCTCGGAAAGTCCAGGAGATAGCCCTGGTCAGTATGTTCCGCCCGCACGCCTGCGATTGCCTCGAATTTCTTCCAGTTGAATTTGCCCATCAGGTATCCGGCGGCTATGTTTTCCCATGCGTCATAGTTGAGCGGGTCCCCGATATTGCCGTAGGCGCGCGGAGTAAGGAGCAGCTGGTCGAAATTGGTCCAGTCCTCGCCGTAGTACTGGAGGTCCTCCCTGCCTGTGGACGAATCGAATGTGAATTCATTGAAGAAACTGTCCCGCACCTTGTTCCTGTACATTCCTCCGGCCTTGAGGAGAAGGCCGGTCTCCTGTCCGAAATTGAATCCGTATGACAGGTTTACATATCCTGCGAAATCCCTGTCGGAATTGTGCTCCCATCTTTTTTCGGCCGAGTCCGTGTTGTAGAGATGGGTCTGCTGCATGTTGATGTATATCTTTGTGTTGTCGGGAGATGTGCTGTATGCCCTTGAGAATACCCCTGTCCAGTCCAGCCTCAGCCTTCCGTTCCGGAGGAGCGAATGTTCTCCCCGGAGTGTGGCATTGATGATGTACTGCCTGTTCCACTGCATCTTGACAATCCAGTCCTTTGCGTTCTGTCCGTCCCTGACCTCGCTTTCACTGAGGTCCATGTAGCCGGCGTAGAGCATGATCTTGTGCCTGTCCCCGGCCCTGTAGTCAAGCTTGACATGCGCCCCGAGCCTGTTCTGTTCCTCCGAATATGTCCTGATTTCGGTGCCGTTGCCGGAAGAGCCTGATACATAATACAGGTCTGTGTTCTTCCCGCGGAACAGGTTCTGCCAGCTGACTGCGGCCATTATTCCGAGCCTTCCTCCGAAATACCTGTCTCCGAATGAGAATCCGCCTGTGATGTCTGGCCTCGGCTTTGCGTATTTTACCCTCATGTTCTCCATCGTGAAGTCATCGGCGGTCACGGCGTAGCTGGCATTGGGGTCCGCTCCCATTCTTTCGAACGGAGACGACTTCTGTCCTGCACGGTGGCTGAAAGACTCGAAGTCTCGGTTGAAATACAGGGCATTGTATCCGGTGGCGATATTGGCGTTGACTTCCATTTTTTCAGGGGCGTCTTTCATGACGAGGTTGACAGCGCCTCCGATGCCGTCGCCTTCCATGTCAGGAGTGAGCGACTTTGTCACTTCGAGCCTGTCAAGCATCCCCGATGGGAAGATGTCAAGGGGGACGAACCTGTTCTTGTTGTCCGGACTCGGAATCTTGACCCCGTTTACAAGGGTATAATTGTATCTCTTGTCCATTCCGCGGAGTATCGCATATTGTCCTTCGCCGCTGCTGTTCCTTTCTACAGTGACACCGGACATCCTCCGGATGGCATTGGCTACCGTCAAATCCGGAGACAGCTCAATAGCCTTTGAGCTCATGACATTCACTACGCTCAGGGAATTTCGCTCTATCGCCCTGGCGCTGGCTTCCGTCTTGCCGTGGTTTTCGGCAGAGACGGTCGCCCCTTCAAGCATGATGTTGTCCGGCTGCAGATTTATTATGAGAGGCTCCCCGAGTGACGGACATTTTACTTCGGCATTCTTGTATCCGATGATTGAACAGAGCAGGACCGGTTCCCCCTCCTGTCCGACCTGCAGGGAAAACGACCCGTCCAGTCCGGACACCGCCCATTTTTCAGGATTGTCTTTCTGAATAATCGCCGCCCCGATGACTTCTTCTCCGGTGGCGGCATCAAGGACCTTTCCTCTGACATTCAGCGAAGGCTTCGCCGCGCTGCCGCTTTTTGTTGTCCTTTCGCTGCCTGTGACACTGTCAGCCGACAGATTCACCGGATTTACAGTCCAGACTGCAGCAATCAGTGCCGTCAAGATAAACCTCAGTTGCATGACCTTTTAATTTGGTCGCAAAGGTATTCTGACGCACTTTAATAAAAATGTAGATAATGTTAATAATTTGTTGCCGGAAGTTACGGATTTGTTACATTCCGTCGGCGAGCACATAGCCTTCGTCTGTCTTTTCCAGAATACCCTGTCCGACGAGCTGGGCTATTGCGCGTGAAAGGGAAGGCCGAGCCGCACCGAGGATGAATGCCGTGTCCTGCAGGTTGCCGATGGGGCCGTTGCTCCTGATATAGCCGATGATTCTGGAGGAAAGGGTCTGGAGAGCAAACTCATGCAGTCTCTTGCTCAGGAACATGCTGTGGTCGGAGACGATGCGGAGGTAATTCCCGAGGATGTTCCTGTCTTCGGAAACGAGCCTGCGGAGCGCGTCGCTGCTGACGGACCAGATGCCGCAGCTTTCCGATGCGATTATCGTGACCGGGAAAATCCTTTCCGTGCTGAACACGAATACCGATGCAAGTGTCTCCGGTGCGGACAATGTGTCCAGTGTGAATTCCTTCCCTTCTTCGCTTATCATTCTGGCGTAGACGCTGCCTTCGCTGAGGAGGAGGATTGCCCGGCATGCGTAGCCCTGCATGGCAATGATGTCCCCCTTGCCGTAAACGGTATATCTGCAGGGAGCTTTCTCAAGTATCCCTGCGGCCGCGGCTGTGTCGCAGTCTTTGAACAGTGGCATTTCGAATATCCGGCCGGATGACATGTCAGTAATATTTTTCGGACCCGTAACAATTGTTACCGGCAAAGAAAACCATATCGGATACCTTTGCCGCGAACAGAAACAAATTTAGATAAAATTCACAAACGATGGAATTGAAAATACAACTTTCGGCTTTTGCTGCGCTTTTGCTCCTGCTTGTGTCCTGCTCAATGGACATGTCGCCGGAAATGCCGCCCCTGCTTCAGTCAGGAGGCTTTTCTGTCCCTCTCTCCGTATGCGGATATGAAGGGGAAGAATTGTCCGGGAGAAGCAGCGGCTTTGACAGGGTGGAGTTCATTGTCACTGATGCCGGAGGACAGCGCGTGCGTAATCTGAAGGGCAGATATGATGCGGCGTCATCAAGCATCCATATAGAAAGGCTCCAGGAAGGGGACTACATGATACATGTGCTCGGGATAACCGGCGACAGCAGCAGGGACGGGGCTGAGTTTCATGATGCAGGAGATGCCTCGGATGTGTGGCTTACTCTTGATGCCGGGAGAAACAGGCCTCTTTCAGCGGAATATTTCCATGCCTCCATGCCGTTCCGTGTCTCTTCCGTCGCCGGTCCGGACGGCGAAACGGTCATTGCAGACATCCGCGGTCCCCTGAAGATGCGCAGGGCCGTCGCCCGCCTGGACTTCAATGTCAGGTTCAGCAGCATATACATTGAGCATTCTGTCATTTCCATGAAGGCATGGCTTGATTCCCCGTCATTTTATACAGGAATAAGGGCTGACGGCAGCATGACCCGGGACGTGGCTTCTTCCGGAGTTTCTGCAGGTGAACGGCTTGAAATCACCCTTGACAAGACAGCGACGGGCCATTTCTTGATGCCTTCATCAGGCGGAGAGCTGCTGGACGGGACGGTGGAGATACTTTCGAGGGACTATCGCGGCAACACGGTGAGGAGGCTTTATTCCTTCGTCCTGCAGCCGGCTGAGCCGAACCGCATCATCAGTGTGGATGTGACGGCCCTGCATCCTGAAGACGGTTCCGGGATGATGTTCGTGACAGAAAGCCTTTATGAGGCGGGGGACCACGGGCTGATACTCCAGGATGACGAACCGCACGGAGTCTATACGGACAAGACCCTCCGCAATTTCAATACATCGCGGCCGCTGCAGATTTCAGTGACGGATGACGGGCAGCTTGCGGCAAGGTTCTATTCGCCCCGCAATCTGACGGATGTACTCGTGAGGGCAATGATTCCCGGTCACGGGGAGGAAGCAGTGGACCTGGCGTATTTTGACAGGATTCCGGCATTTGCGGACTTTTCCGCCGACTTGCCCCTCTGCTCGCGGGACGGATGGTACCGGACTGCCGGCGGTGCTCTGAAGGAAATTCCGCGCATGAGTCCGGAGGAACTCTCGTCGGCCAGTTTCGAGATAGTGTCCTCCGACCCTTACTGGGACAGGCTGAAGAAAATCCGGCACGGGTGGAACATCCGCTTCGACCTTTTCGGCGGGGACCCGACGCTCCCTGACGGAGGACCTCAGGGCAACTGGATGGGAATCAGGCCGGTGCATTGCCGGGAAGCGGTGGCGTTTTTCCTGAATTTCACCTATATGATAGACATGCCGGAGCACGAGGCCATCCTGAAGGAAAACGAGGACAGGCTTTACGGCAACGGCGGTGTGGACGACAAGGTGAGCGTCGCCACGGTCCTGTCCCAGATGCGTCAGACACGGACTGTGAATGTCGGACTGGTATATCCCGGCAATGGTGTCGTCGGGCTCGGCGGGGGAAGTACTTTCGGCGCCTATCAGGGCGGCTGGGTCAGTCATTACACCTCACTTTACGCATGTGAAATCATGTTTCACGAACTCGGGCATGTGATGGGCTACAACCACAGCAGCTCATTCACATACGGCCCGTGGGCGCAGGAACTGATGAACACATTCTATGTGTCGCACATTTCCGGGATGCCGGTGGATTCTCCGGAATATCTTGCCAGTGCCTCGAATCCGAACCTGTATCCGTGACAATACGGCTTGCGGCATATGTTGAAATCCGGGATTCCCGGCTAAATTGAATATGATGAATAAGATGAATATAAGACAAATTTGGTATTTCGTCCTTTCTGCGGCCGTTCCGGTTGCGGCAGGATGTTCTCCGGAGCAGGTATGCGATGCCGGAGAAAGTCTCCAGCGGCAGGAAGTGCGGCTGAATGTTGTTCCGATGGCAGGGGCAGCGTCGTCCGGAAACGATGCCATGGAATCATCCGTTGCGGATATACTTGCCTTTTTGACGGAGGACGGCATACTCCGGGAAATTATTCTCCCTGTTCCTGACGGGGTCAGCGGCAGGTACATGCTTGAGACAATGGGAAAGTCCGGCACGCTGCACTTCGCGGCGAACCTTGGGGATGCCGGGGCATTGGCCGGACTGGAGCCGGGCATTACGGCTGAGCGGGACCTGCTCCTGCTGGAGGCTTCAGCGGAAGAAATGACTTCAGGGGCTCTCGCCATGACCGGGCGGGCCGACCTCAAGGACATGACTTCCGGACATGCGGAGGTGAGGATGGTCCGCAGTGTAGCCAGAATCGATGTCTCGTCTGCAGTGAAAGGAGTAAAGGTCCTGTCCGTGTCCGTCGGAGGCATTGTCTCCGGAGGAAAAATATTTCCTTCAGATGAAGCGGCCGGACAGTTTCAGGACGGACGCATTTTCAAGGATTTTTCCTCATCTCCTCTGGAAAACGGCAGGCATGTGCTCTGCTATGTGCCGGAACAGCGGGGCGGGAACATCCTTGCGGAGGCACTCGTGTCAGCTGACGGAGGCCTGGTCCGCCTGGAGGCCCGCCTGCCGGAGACCATTTCCCGGAATCATGTCTATGATATTGCCGTCCGGGGAAACGGAGCCGACATTTCTCTGGAAGTGACTGCCGGAGACTGGGAATCGGGGGATTCGGCAGAAACGGCACCGGACCTGCGCGGCCTTGTTGACATTGATGCCTCGGTATTGCCTGCAGGGGTCACTGTGAATGCCTCCAGGGATACTGTGTCCGTCCATCATTACGGAGCCGAATTCGTTCTCGTGCTGCTGGCAGAGCCTTCCGCACAGATACATGCCGATGGGCATGTCGACGGTGTCTCGGTCGAGAGGCTTCCGGACGGCAGGGACGCCCTTGCGGATGCGGCCGCTTTCAGTGTGACTGCACGCCGGCGGATTCCCGGGGCGGGAGATGGGAAGATTCATCTGGAAGTGACTGACGGCAATGTCAATACAGGCAGGGTAGTTCTGATGTTCAAGGCCAATCCGGTGAATCTTGACGGCATTCTTGAGCTTGACGGCAGCGGGAGATGCGACTTCGGACGGTATGTGGAAGGGGAACTTGCCGAAATCACCTTCCCCTCCGGCATGAAGGTAAGCGTAGAGTTTCCTGAAGGAGAGCCGGCATGGATGAAAATTGACGGCATGCCGGATGCGCCGGAGAATGTCACAGGCGGCGGAAGGCTCAGGTGCAGGCTCCTGGCCGGATGGAAGCCGAATGACCCTGAGGCGGACGGCCGTATCCAGAACGGGATGCTTGTGATATCCTCATCGGACGGCTCGATGCGGGAGGAGTATCATCTGAGCAGGGTCAACTGGGGATTGCCCGTTGTGAGAATCGGCGGGAACTGGTGGACCAAATACAATCTCCGGGGCGACTCCTCCTCATTCGGGGACCAGATTACATGCGGGAGGGATCCTTCGTCCGGCACATCCCTCGCCGACATGCTGGCCTCCATGCCGGACGATGAACTGCTGTCCCTGATGGGGGACCAGTATCAGGGCGGGAATGCGGCCGGGCTGCCTCTGCGGCATGACGGCACTTCATTCTATCACGAAGGCATGCAGTCTTACGGGCAGGATTTCGGAGTACTTGATCCCGTCGCCCATGTGCCGGAAGGATACAGGCTGCCGTCATACGGAGACTTCGCATTCTTCGCGGCCAGCGACGACTACAATCTCGGAGGAACCGGCAGCCGGTCCTTCATCAACAGACAGGGGGAAACTCTGGAGGTAAGAATCATTGAGAGGGATGTGGATTTCCTCGGCCATAATTACGGAACCGTGGCGTTCTACGAGTTCGGACACGAAGGCAGTGTCTGGGTGCTGTACGGCCTCGGACATCAATGGAATGCGGATCACGGGAATATAGCGCGGATGCAGATACTTCTGGCAACGGCCGGAGACAAAGGCATGTCATGGCTGATGGAAGGCTATGCCGCAGCCGACCGCCCGGGCCAGAACTGGCTGAAGTTCACCCCGCAGAACAGCATAAAGACCAGGACATTACGCTGTATAAAAAGTCCAGTGGAATACATTTACTAATAATTTAATCAATAGGTTATCAATAAGTTGTCAATTACTTGTCAAACTGTTATTAATCAGTTATCAATCAGTTGTTCAATTAATTAAAAAAAAGGAATCAGACTATGAATGGAATTCTTGTAAGACTGGCTGTCACGGGAACAATCCTGTCGGCAGTGACTTTGGTTTCATCGTGCAACAAGGACGAAGGTCCGCCTCAGGACGGCGGGACCGGCAGGCTGACTGTCAGGGCTTCTGTCGGGGAATATTCCGGAGGCGGAAGTGTGCTGGAAGGGGAAAATACGGTGACGGACATGTCGGCATGCATTTTCGAAGACGGAAAGATGACTCATGTCTATGAAAATATTCCTGCTTCGGACTATGGATATGAAATCAGCATTGACCGCCATTCCGGGACTCTGTATTTGCTGGCGAACACGGCAGGCCATCTGGACCTGAATGAACTCATGTCCCGGGATATTTCCGAGGATGAATGGAGAAGACGGACCATAGAGTCGGAAAGGGGAGTCCCGGTGCATTTCTTCACGGGAAGTGTGGACCTTGACGGGAATGACGCTTCCGTGACAAGCATTCCGGTGTCGCTGAAGAGAGGAGTCGCAAGGTTTGACCTGAAGTTCAGCACTGCCGGAAAGGCTTCCGTCAGCAGAATCACACTTGAAAACGCTTCGGCTTCGGCATATCTTTTCCCTGTGGAGGACGAGCTTTCTCCGGTGACCGGCTCCAGGGCCGACATCACAAGGGAATTTGATGTTCCCCTGTCGGAAAATACGCCCGGGGCAATGTATGTCTATGCGCAGTCGTCCGGCGGTGTCACCGTTGCTGTGGATGCCGTGATAGACGGCCGGCAGGTGACCCTGACAAAGCCTCTTCCGAAAGACATGGAACGCAACAGGATTTATACGCTCACTGTCCGCAAGGATGTGATAGACGTTGTCCTTGACATCACGGTTGAAGACTGGGGTGAAGGCGGCGATGTGGAGTTGTCCCCGGACGGCGGGGACAGACTCTCCGTAAATGTGACAGAGACCGTGTTCCCTCCGGGGGCTGAAGTGTCTTTGGACGGAACGGTTATTGTCCTTCCGCATACGCCTGCGGACTTTGTCTTTACTGTCGACAGCGACGATGCACTTGAGGTCATGCCTTCAAGTGCATACTTGCTTGAAGTGTCACATGAGGATCCGGATGGCCTTCCGTCCGGCACGGCTATAGGCAACCGTTTCCGGCTGCGGAAGGGCCTTTATGCTCCGGGCACGGAAGAAAACAGTGTGACGCTGAAGTTCCGCCGGGCCGGTCTGTCCGATGTCTATCCTGAAGACAGCATAAGGATTGTCCTGTCCGCCAATCCCACCTCTCTTGAAGGGCTGATGGATTTTGACAACAGTTCTTATTCCCATGCATTTGACGGATATGCCGACAATGAGTTCGGAGTCTTTCATCTGCCGGAGGGCAAGGAAATCAGTGTGGAATTCCCTGACGGGGAGGACCCGTGGATGAAGGTGGAGAAAAAGGCCGGGGTGCCCGGGGCATGGCGGGTACTGGGAGGCTGGAGACCCAACGACCCGACCGCGGACGGCCGCAGGCAGGCTGCGACTGTTGTCATCAGGAATGCGGCTGACGGCAGCCAGCGGGAGGAATATGTGGTGTCGCGCCGCAACTGGGGGCTGCCTGTGACATGGCTCCACGGCGTATGGTGGTGCAAATACAACTCTATGGGCAATTCAAGGGATTTCAATGACCAGATACTGTCGTCGGCGGATCCTGCGGCTGCTGCAGGAATGACAGTGTTCGACTACCTTGAATCCGTTTCCCCCGAAGAATACAGGAGGCTGTGGCAATGGGCCTATATCGGGGACAGCGGAGTCGGCATGAAGGTGGCTGAAAAGGACGGGATGCCAGTGATGGACGGCTATGCTCCCTCCGGGGCAAACATCAACCGGCTGCCTGCCGATGCCCTGTCTCCTGAAGGATACGAACTTCCCGCGATGGAAGAATTCAACCGCCTCTTTGATGCCACTTCGACTGTATGGATGATGTGGAACGGAACGCATACCCTTGCGGAGCCATGGAACGGCCATTCGGTTGTCAGACGGGAGCAGCGCAGGAAAAACGGTGTCCGGGTCGGTGACATTACAGTCTCGGATCTCATCTACATTGCACTGTCCTCACCGGATTATCCGGAGCATGAGCCTCTTGTGTGGTATGGTCCCGGGGCTCAGTGGAATGATGCGGGCATAGAACATTCAGGACACTGCAACAATATGCTTTTCAGCGTGCATTCTCCCCAGGGTGAAGGCTGGTATCTCGGAGGAAGCATGGCCGGCCTTTATGTCTACAAGAACGGGGCGGGGCCGAAGGATACGAGAATACTCAGATTCAAGAAATCCGATGTCGAATATCTATATTGACCCGAAACCGGACAACGGTCAGAAATCGGAGCATCCTGACCAGTCGGCGCGGTTGTCCCTGGCTTCAACCTGATATTCGGTCCTGTCCGGCAGGTTGTGGAAAAGGTCGAAGCCGGTAAGGGCTTCAAGGGAGTCGATTGTCATCATTTCCGTGTGCCCGGTCTGGTCGAACACATATCCTATGGCAGTCCATCCGGCATGAGGGTCATTGCGGAGCACAGCCTTGAATACTCTGCGGGGGACAGCAATGTCGTCATTTTCTCCCACATAGGCAGGAATGTCCCTGTCGCCTTTTCCGGCTTCAGAAGGCACGATGCCGCCCACGACATAAATCGTCGTCCTGTATTTGGATTGCGCCCAGTTCCTGCATTTTTCCTCTATGTCGTTCCATTCGTCATGGTTCAGGCTGACGCTCATCGGGCAGATGTTGCTCATGTAGAAGCATTCCGCCATGGCCCTTTCGCTCCATTTGTTGTCTGCGGCAGGGCAGATGTGCCCCCTTTCATAGCGGTATTTCTGATAATTGTACCTGCGGTCAGGACATCCCGGAATCTTCGGGTCAGGGATGAAGGCCTCAGTCCCTGGCCTGGATGTCACATTGTTCTCCAGCCTGTCTTCCGTCAGTATCCATGCCACCCAGTTCGGAATGCGGAGCTTCGGATTGAAAGATACTGTGTATCCTTCCCTCCGCACGATTATTTCCTGTCCTTTCCTGCCAGAGAATGCAGGAAGTTCATACATGTCACCCCATCTGCGTCCGTCCGTGCCGTCAGTAACTGTCTGCGCCCCCGCAGGTGTCTGCGAGGACAGCAGCATGAGCGCCGCTGCCAGAGACAGCAGGCGCATGGTTGCCGTTATGCTTTTCATTTTGTCTTGCCTTGTTGTTTACTTTTCCTGGCAAATATAACAATTGTCATGCAAAGCCGATTTTTGCCCGCGGCTTTCCGAGCTTTTCTTCTCCGCACAGCCTGCAGATTTCTTCCATGGAAGGGGTCCTGCCGTCGATTACTTCCATCATGGTAACTTTCCGGACGATGTTGTCAATCTCGCCTCCGCTGAAATCGTAGCCGGATGCAAGATATTCGGCGTCTGCAGCGCTGATTGACGGCAGCTTGTCAAGCCAGATATTCTTCTTGGCCTCAGCGGAAGGCTTGTCGAAGCGTATCTTGAAGAGGAATCTGCGCTCAAAGGCCTTGTCAAGGTTGTCCGCAAGATTGGTGGTTGCAATGAGTATTCCCTCAAGCTTTTCCATTTCCTCCAGAATGATGTTCTGGATTGTGTTTTCGGTCTGGTCCACGCTCCGTCCTCCTTCTATGTCCCTGCGCTTGGAGAATATTGCATCGGCTTCGTTGAACAGCAGAATCGGCTTTTTCCCGGAGTTTTTGCACAGTCTCCTGTATCCGGAGAATATTTCCTTGACTATCTTTTCACTCTCTCCGTACCACATGCTTTTTGCCGCGCTGATGTCCACATGCACGATGTCCCTTCCCGTCTGCCTGGCCCACTGCATGACGGACTCCGTCTTTCCGGTGCCGGGAGCTCCGTAAAGAAGAATTGCTATCCCCTTGGCAAGACCCTTTTCTCCGAGCCTTTCCACGAGTGAGGCGTAGTTGGATTCCTGAAGGGTATTCCCGACCATTGAGAGCTGTTCCTTCTCCCTGTCGGAGAAAAAGAGCTTCTTTTCTTTTATGTCGGCGGCACGGATGATATTTTTCCTGTCCGTTTCCTCCGAGAACAGTTCCGCATCTTCCCCGAAATAGAGCTCCCTGGCCTTTGGGGTGAGCTTAAGTACGGTATATTCCCCGAACAGACTGCTCTCCGTACTGACTTCGGCCAGGTCAAGCTTCTGCAGCTTGTGGCTCCCGTCCTTGAATGCCTTCAGGCTGGCATTGCGCTCCTTCGGCGGGTAAAGTTTCCTGAGCTCTTTCGTAAGCACCGTACAGGAGCTGTCCGCGCAGTCGTCGCATGCTATGTAGAAGAGCGCCCTGATGTCTTCCTGCTTTATTATCCCGCGGATTTTGGACAGGCATTTCAGCTTCCTGTTTGCCTCTTCCATCAATTTTATCTTCTCGGCGAGCTTGTTCAGGGCATTGGTGTTGTCGGCATTGTATTCCCTGCTGTGGAGATATTCCTTCACTTCGCGTGCAAATGAATATATGTCCAGCCCGGAATAGTCCCGTCCGAATGCCCCGAAGTCTTCTCCGAGGAAGAGTTTCTGCCCCGCCACGGTCAGCTGCATGCCCTCCCTGTTGCCGGTAACCTCGACAAGACCTTTGCTGATGAGCGGATGCGAGCCGTCCAGAATGGATTTCTTCTCCCGGAAGCGGACCCCGTATGCCTCATAGATGTCTTTCAGCGTCCTGTCTATGTCAGATGCATCGTCTCCGCCTCCTTCGAAGTAGTCATGGCAGATTTCATAGAAAAGGGCACGCGCCGGCAGCTGGGGTATGACAGCCGTCAGATCTTTCACAAGCGGCATCGTCCCGTACTCCCTTTCGGTGGATTCCAGGAACTGGAAGAGGGATTCTGCCGAAATCTCCCTGTCCTGAATCTGCGAGTCCACCAGATTGCACAGGTCGTACCTGTCGAATTCCTTTTCAAGAATCCTGGCCTTCCTGTACTCCGGGCGTTTGTTCTCAAGGATGCAGTCTATGACATAGTTTGTCGCCATGAAATTCTTCCTGCCGATCCGGCATTCGCTCATGTCAGTCTGGATGATGAGCCCCTTTTCCTGCAATGATTTCAGCTGAGGTACATATTCCATCATCTCAAGCTGCGGACATCCGAAATAGGACGCCAGGTCGTCAAGGTCGCTGCACCGTCCCGCACAGCTTCTGTCAAAGAGGGCGGTGAACACTATTGCCTCTTCCCGTCCCCCGAGGCCGAGAACAGCAACCACACCATCCAGGATTTCTCCTGTTTCCTTGCCCCCGAGTCTTTTCAACTTGCTGTCACGGAGCTTTGCCGCAGCTTCCCTGATGAGTCTTATAGCCGTCTTTTCCATAAATCCTCCTTTTATTTACCGCAAAAATATGACGATGATATGCCAAAATGTGGCACTATGTCAAAATTTGTTATATCCTGCCGTATTTTGTGAAAGTGTTCAGGCAGAGATGGTATATGATTGCAAGGAACATATACAACGGTGCATTGCGAATCTATGCCCTGGACCGTATACAGGGCCTGAAACAGACGGAGAGGACATTTGTGATGCCGACGGATTTCAGTCCCGAGGAATATTTCTGGAACTGCTTCGGAGTCATCAGAAGGGACGACACCCCGCCTGAAACCATTGACCTGAAAGTGTACGGCACCCAGAAGGAATATTTCAGGACATTGCCCCTGCACCATTCCCAGCAGGAAATAGAAAACGAAGGGGGAGAGGAGTATACTGTGTTCAGATACTGGCTCTCGCCGACATACGACTTCGTGCAGGAGATACTGTCCCACGGATATGAGGTTGAAGTCCTCTCGCCCGGGCATCTCCGGGACAGGATAAGGGAAATAGCGGAAATCATACTGTCCAGGTGACAAGCCTTGGAATTCCGCCTTTGGGGCCGCTCTCCTATGGATGTCCGTGGCTTCGGGCTATTCCGAAGCCTTGAAATTGAACAGCGGCCTTATGACATTGACTATGTCCGCGGTCTCTGATATGTTCGCAATGATTTCTTCCTTCGGCTTGTAGGCCATCGGGGATTCGTCGATTGTGTCCTCCGTGACAGTTTCGCTGTAGATGCCGGACATCGATGCCCGGAAATCATCCATTGAAAGTTCATTGAATGCCCGGCTTCGGCTCATGATGCGGCCGGCTCCGTGGGGTGCTGAAAAATTCCAGTCTTCGTTGCCTTTTCCGATACAGATGAGGGAGCCGTCCCTCATGTTCAGCGGAATGATGCATTTCTGGCCCTTTCTGGCCGATATCGCGCCCTTGCGGATGATATTGTCCTCACCGATGTAGTTGTGCACGCTTTCAAACGGCTCCATGAGTTCGTCTATGGCCCCGTAGCTTTCAAGATGCCCGAGAAGCAGCTGCACAATCGTCCTCCTGTTGATGACGGCCCATTCCTGGCACAGCTTCATGTCATGAAGATAGTCTTCCCTGTATTTTCCCTCAAGATAGCACAGCTCGGCAGGAATGTCAGGCTTGCGCATCTTGAAGGAATTGTGCAGTTCCCTGATGGCGTCCTGAAGTTCGGCGCGGCGGCCTGCGGCCTTGTATTCCTCAATCATTTTGTTCTGAATCTCCATGAGGCTGTCCCAGCCGCTCCTGTTCTTCACGGCAAGCTTCTGGTATATGTCGGCCACCTGCTTCCCGAGGTTGCGGCTCCCGGTGTGCACTACAAGATACATCAGGCCTTCTCCGTCCGTGTCGACCTCAATGAAATGGTTGCCTCCGCCGAGGGATCCTATGCTGCTGCGCACCCTTTTGGAATCCTTGATTTCCCTGTAGCATATCAGGTCCTTGATCAATTCCTTTGACCTGACATAGTCTTCCATGTACTGCTGTCCGAGCGGGGCAAAATTGTTGTCCCGAACATTTCTTCCCGAAGGTATGTTCTTGAGGATGAATTCATTGAGCCAATGGTAGTTCAACTCTTTCCCGGCCCTGAAAGGCTGTACGAGCATGCCGCACCCGATGTCGACCCCGACAATATTCGGAATGACCCTTTCCCCGAGGTTTCCTGTAAATCCGATGACGCATCCTGCTCCGGCATGCACGTCAGGCATTATCCTTATCTTGCATCCGCTGAAGACATCGATTGACATAAGCCTTCCGATCTGCTCCATGGCGACATCTTCTATGTTGTCGGTGAAAATTTTCACATCGTGGTTTGCAATTGTCTTCATAGTCTTTCCTTTTGTTCATCTGCAAAGATAAGTATGGACAGTGCCAAAGTATGACACAGGGAATTATTTTAGAGCATATCCTGCAAACCGTTCCAGGGCATCGGCCAGTCTTGCCCTCGGGCATGCGAGGTTCCACCGCATGAATCCCTCGCCTTCTTTCCCGTACATCGAGCCTGCGTTCAGCCAGAGTCCGGTCTTGTCAATGAGGTCTTCTTCAAGCCGTTCCGACTCCATGCCGAGACACCGGCAGTCCATCCAGGCCAGATATGTGCCTTCCAGTTCAGCGAGAGGGAACTCCGGCAGCCTTTCAGCACAGAAACCTTTCATATACTGCCAGTTGCCATGGATGTACTCCAACAGCTGCTCCAGCCATTCTTCGCCCTCGTTGTATGCGGCCGTCAGAGCGGCGACGCCGAAAGGATTGACATCGCAGACTTCATTGATGTTGATGGCCCGGTTGATTTTTTCCCGCATCTGAGGTGTCTCTGCAACTATGTTGGCTATCTGCAGGCCTGCGATGTTGAATGCCTTGCTCGGCGAGACGCATGTCACGCAGTTCCGGCTGAATTCTCCGGATATGGATGCGAAAGGGGTGTATTCATGTCCCGGGAGCACAAGTTCGCAATGGATTTCGTCTGCAACGACGATGACATTGTTCCTGAGGCAGATTTCACCTATCCTCGCGAGCTCTTCCGCAGTCCAGACCCGGCCTGCCGGATTGTGGGGGTTGCACAGCAGCATGATTTTTACCGCCGGGTCGGATGCCTTCCTTTCAAGGTCTTCAAAGTCAACCGTATACCGTATCATTGAAGACGCCCCCTCGTCCGTGGCATTGCCGGGAATGAGGGGATTGGCTGCGAAAGAGCATCCGTTGTTGCGTATCGAGGAATAGAAACAGTTGTATACCGGAGTCTGTATCAAGACTTTGTCTCCCGGGCAGGTGAATGCCTTGATTATGGCGGAAATGGCAGGGACGACACCGGAGGTGTAGATTATCCAGTCCTTTTCCATCTTCCAGCCGTGGCGCCTGCCGAACCAGCTGATTACAGCCTGATAATATTCATCCTGCACTTTAGTATAGCCGAAGATGCCGTGCCCGACTCTTTTGCGCAAGGCATTCAGAATAGGTTCGCATGCGCGGAAATCCATGTCGGCTACCCACAGGGGAAGAATATTCTGCCCTTCGCGGCCGTCCCATTTGTAGGAGCCGCTGCCCCTGCGCTCTATAAGTTCATCAAAATTATATTTCACCATGATTATGTATTATGAATCTCTATTGCCTCGTTTCTATCACGCAGTCGGCCGGTGCCTTGATGTTTTCGTCGATTGTGACCGAACCGATGCTGTCTGCGACGATATATCCGGACATCGGGTTCTTGATGTTGGCTATGCTTCCCCGTATGTCGGCCTTGAGGCTCGTGTATTCGAATGCACGGTCGCAGTCCGGTCCGAAGGTACAGTTTTCCAGGATGAGGTCCTGCGCATAGCACAGCGGCTGCTCGCCTGTGATGTGGCAGTTGACCAGACGCAGATTCTTCGAGTGCCAGCCGAGATATTCGCCGTTGAGTTCGGAATCGTATACGGTGACATTCTCAACTTCCCAGAAAGCATCTTTGGTGGTGATCTTTGCATTGTGGATTTCAACATTACGGACATACTGGAAGACATATTTGCTGTCGCTTTCCAGACCGTCCACATGAATGTTGCTGCTGAACATGAACGGGTATGTGCCGCCGTGCAGTGTCAGATTCCTGATGTTGAGCCGGTCACATCTCCAGAACACTTCATCTGCGTCGTTCATGACCACATTCTCGATGTCAATGTCTGTCATTTCGCGGAACATCTTGGGCGCATCGATTACAGTGTCGGTCATTTTCAGATGGTCGGAATACCAGAGGGCGGAGCGGCCACCCACATCAAAGCGGCATCTGTCTATCCTGAACCCGTGCACATGCCAGAACGGATAATTCCCCTCGAACAGGCAATTCACGGCTTCAATGTTCGTGCATTCCTTTATGGCCGATTCCCCGGCATGGATTGTCACATTTTCCAGCCGCAGGTCATGCGACCCGAACAGCGGACGCTCTCCTGAAAATTCCTTGTTGATGATTTTCTCCATGATATTATGATGTCTAAGTTCATTTACTTGTGCGGGCAAGCCATTTCCTGCCGTAGAGGCGCACGAGGAAGATGGCTCCTCGGACGCAAAGTTCTATGCACATTGCCGTCCATACTCCCTGAAGTCCGTACCGCGGGGCAAGGAAAGCTGCAAGGGAAAGCCTGACGGCCCAGATGCTGCCGAGATTCATTATGCTCGGGATAAGGGTGTCTCCTGCTCCGACAAATATGCCGTAAGCGACGATGGAGGCCGCGTACATCGGTTCCGCGAAAGCTTCAATCCGCAGGATTTCCGCTCCCAGTCCCACCACTTCCGGTACGGGCGTCATAGCTTTCATTATTGCCGGAGCCCCGAGATACATTATGACTCCCATGACTGCCATGACGGCCATGCCCATGATGACGGATATGTTGGCGAATCTCCAGGTGAGGTCTTTCCTCCTTGCCCCTATGCTCTGTCCGACAAGAGTAGTGGCGGCGTTGGAAATCCCGTATCCCGGCATATAGCAGATGCTTTCTGCCGTGATGGCAAATGCGTTGGCGGCTATTGCTATGGTCCCGAGGGGTGCCACGATGACCGTAGACATTATCTGGGCTCCGCACATCACAATTCTCTCGCATCCCATCGGCATGGCGATTCCGAAGGCGTTTTTCATGCAGGCTGCTGTCGGCCTGAAGCTGCCTCTCTCCCTGTCAATCCTCAGCTGCGGGGACTTCCGGCAGAGAGCCCTCAGCAGCAGTCCAGCCACTGCAATCGCCGCCAGAGCCGTGCCGAGAGCAGCGCCCCTGACTCCAAGTCCGGCTCCCGGGACAGTGATTCCGAGTCCGAAAATCTCCAGCTCCCTTGTCGGGAAAATCAGCAGGAAATTGAAGACTATATCCAGCAGGCACATCAGCACATTGAGGGCGCTCGGAGTATACATGTTGCCCGCGCTCCTGAGCATGCCGCTGGCCAGGACATTGATCTGCATTGCCGGCAGTGAAAGCATGAATATGAAAAAATAGGCCGAGGCATCAGCCCGTATGGCCTCTTCTCCGCCGAGCCAGCGGGGGAGAGGTCCGCTCACCGCACATCCGATTGCCGTCAGGATTATGCTGAACAGCAGGCAGATGACGATTGACTGACGGAGAATCCCCCTTGCATTCTTGCCGTCCTTGGCCCCGAGCAGATGGGATACCTGTACATAAAAGCCTGTGGCACAGGCCGTAGTCAGGCCCATGAAAAGCCATGTCGTGGTGGACACGAGTCCGATTGACGCAGATGCCTCCGCACCCAGGCTGCCGACCATGGATGCATCGATGAACTGCATCAGTATCGACGAGAGCTGGGATATTATTGCCGGGACACTGAGCTGCACAGTAAGCTGAAGCTGCTGCCATAGGGTCATCGGAAGACCGTCCTGCACCAGCTTCAGCAATCTGTTCTCACTTTTGTCCCGTCCGTACATCATCATATTCTTCAGCGGATGCAAATATACAATCTGTTTTCCGTTTTGAACAGACTGTTTTCCGTTTTGAACGGACAATGCAAAGGTAATGGAACCGGAGCAATCGGGGAGTAACAGATTTACGGACTGTTATACCTTTTTTACTCCTGTGGGAAGTTTTGCGCTACGGTGTTATGCTCTACTCTTCAAGAGTGTAGTCTCCTGCCTCGTCAGTGACTTGTTTCTGCAGCTCGGCAAGCGTATAGACCTTGTCTGAGGTGAATTCCACCGATGCCACAGGCGGTTCAAGAGTGACTGTGGCCTTTACTCCATCAAGCCGGTTGAGAGCCTTTTCCACATGCATGCGGCAATGGTTGCACATCATGCCCGAAACTTTGAATTCCTTTTTCATGACTGTCTCCTTTTCAATATGTTCAATATGATTGTGTGATTCAATATGATTGTCTGATTCAATATGACTCTCTGATTCAACACCTGTCCGTTTTCCCTTGAGTCTCAGACTGTTGGTTACCACGCTCACGCTGCTGAACGCCATCGCGGCCCCGGCTATCATCGGATTGAGCAGAAAACCGTTCAGGGGGTAGAGTGCACCGGCAGCCACAGGCACTCCGATCATATTGTAGATGAAAGCCCAGAAAAGATTCTGCCTTATGGTGCGGACGGTGAGCTTCGAGAGTCTGAATGCTTCCGGAATCTTGGTCAGGTCGGAAGAAATGATTGTCATCTTCGCCACATCCATCGCGATGTCGCTCCCTCCGCCCATTGCAATGCTCAGGTCGGCCGTTGCAAGTGCCGCACTGTCATTGATGCCGTCGCCGGCCATTGCCACAATACGGCCCTGTCTCTGAAGTTCCTTTATGAATCCGGCCTTGTCCTGGGGCAGGACTTCGGCCTTGAAGTGTTTTATGCCGGCCGCCTCTGCAACTGCCGCCGCTGTGGCTTGATTGTCTCCGGTGAGCATGTACACTTCTATGCCGTCATCATGCAATTCCCGGATTGCCCTGATGGAACTTTCCTTTATCCTGTCGGATATTGCCGCAATGGCAAGGCTTTCTTCGGCAGAAGAGAACCAGATTACGGTTTTGGCGGCTGCCGTGAACTCCATTGCCTTGGCGTCAAGGTCAGGGGCAATCTCTATTCCGTTGTCAGCAAGCAGTTTCCGGTTGCCGGCAAAATACCGTCTCCCTTCATGGCTGCCTTTGACTCCGGCTCCTGTGATGCTTTCGAAATCCCTGATGACTGTTTCCGGTGACCTGCCGAGATGCTTCACGACTGCCTCGGCAAGGGGATGTTCGGACAGGGCTTCAAGGGCTGACAGGATTTTCCCCAGGTCTGCGGCATCTTTTTCGGCGTTCCGGCTCCACACTATGTCCGTGACCGATGGTCTGCCTTCGGTTACGGTGCCGGTCTTGTCAAGGACCACCGAGTCTATTTTTCTTGCCGTCTCAATGCTTTCCGCATCCTTGATGAGTATCCCGTTGTCGGCGCCTTTCCCTATTCCCACCATTATGGCGGTGGGGGTGGCAAGGCCGAGGGCGCAGGGGCAGGCGATGATGAGTACCGTCACCATTGCGAGAAGTCCGTGGGTGATGCCGTTTTCTCCGTCAAGAATGACCCAAAGGATGAACGAAAGCAAGGCAATGCCCATGATGACCGGCACGAATACCGCGGCTATCCTGTCAACAAGCTTCTGTACCGGCGCCTTGCTGCCCTGCGCGTCCTGGACCATGGCAATAATCTTTGAGAGAAGGGTGTCGGTCCCGACTTTGTCGGCGCGGAACATGAAGCTGCCCTTCTGGTTGATTGTGCCTGCGAATACCTTTGCTCCCGGCTGCTTTGCCACAGGCACCGGCTCTCCGCTCAGCATGCTCTCGTCCACATAGGAACTGCCCGAAATGACATTTCCGTCCACAGCCACGCGCTCTCCCGGACGGACGGATATGATGTCCCCCGGACGGACTGCGCTGATCGGAATCTCTCTGCTCGCTCCTGTCTCCATGTTGTCTGTCTGCCCGGCTCCGGGGATGACCACAGTGACTGTCTTGGGCTGGAGTCCCATGAGTTTCCTGATGGCATCGGACGCATTTCCCTTTGCCTTTTCTTCAAGCAGTCTTCCGAGCAGGATGAAGGCTATGATGACACTTGATGCCTCGAAGTATACATGAGGCTCGATGCCGCGTGACAGCCAGAAATCAGGGAACAGCAGATTGAATACGCTGAAGAGATAGGCGATGCCGGTGCTGCTTGCCACGAGGGTGTCCATATTGGCTGTCCTGTGCCTGAGCTGCTTCCATGCGCTGGCAAAAAATCCTCTGCCCAGCCAGAATACTACCGGGGTGGCCAGGAGCCACATGATGATTTTCATATACGGGACATCCATGAAAAACATGCCGATTACGGCAGTGGGGAGGGCAAGTGCGATGGCCCAGACTGTCCTGTGCCTGAGCTGCGCATATCTCCTGTCATGAGCTTTCTGCGCCTCGTCCCCAATGTCCTCACTCTTGTCCGTGAGCAGGTCATATCCGGCATCCTGCACAGCTTTCCTGAGGGAGCCGGGCGAGCATTCGTCGCATTCATATTCGACATTGGCGGTTGCCGCAGCATAGTTGACGGTAGCCTTTATTACGCCTTTCTGTGCGTTGAGTGTCTTTTCCACTCTGGCCGCACATGCCGCGCAGCTCATTCCGAGTATCGGAAAAGTATCCTTTGTCCTGTTGCCTTCCATTTCGTTTTACTTTGCTGATATTCCGTGATTCGTCCGTGATTCGTCCGTGATTCGTCCGGAAGCCGTCCGGAATATTATGGCGCAAAGATATGCCGGAATTTTCCGGCGCAGTTATGGAATTATGGACAGATTTTATAAGATTTCATCCAGCGGCTTGCGGCGGTTTTCCCCGATTTTTCGGAAATGGCTCGGAGTCAGCCCCGTGACATTCTTGAACTGGGCGCTCAGATATGCCGCGCTCGAGTACCCGAGCCTGTCCGCAATTTCGTTCAGGGACAATTCTCCGTATGCGAGAAGTTCCTTGGCCTTTTCTATCTTCTGAGCTATGAAATATTTTTCTATTGTTGTGCCTGTGGCTTCGGAAAACACTTTGCTGAGCAGGCTGTAGTCCTTGTGCATCCTTGATGAGAGCCAGTCGGAAAGATTGACTTTCAGCCCGCCGCTGTCATAATGGACCAGTCTGATTATTTCGGACTTGACCTGCTCGATGATACGGGATTTCCTGTCATCGATGATTTCAAATCCCAGCGGTTCAAGGGCCGCCCTGACAGCATCATGCACGGCATCCGTAATTTCTTCCCGGATGACTGCTGTGCCGAGTTCCGTCTTCACCGGATGCAGGCCGAGGCCGCACAATGCATTTTCCACAGCCATTATGCATCTGTTGCATACCATATTCTTGATATGGAGCGTATTTTTCTCTCCGTATTCAGCTTCCATTTGTTCCGTCTCATGAGGCCTGACCCGACCGTCGGAACAAAAATAAGGATAATCGGGCAAAAGAAGAAATTAAAGTCCTGCACAGGTAATACAGGTAACTTTTTCAGTAATGGCAAATCTGCAGCGCGCCCGGTGGACAGCATTTTGGTGCTCCACCGGGCGCACTTCGACAACGGCCGCACCTGGACATTTGACCTTCAGAATGCTGTGATAGAGGAGGCCTGATGTACCGTCCGAGGAGAGGGAGACATTGATATTGACGGCATGTAGGCCAATGTGACAAGCATATATACGGAACCGGGACAGTGGACATCAATCCTTGAATGTCTGTATATGCCGCCTTATGGTTTCCACCCATCGGCCGTTGCAGTAGGACGAGTATCTGATGCAGTTATTGTCTTTGTCATATTTTCTCTTGTATGAATATTCCCAAGTCCGGTTCCCGGCAGTCTTCCTGATGAGGTCTCCGTCCCTATACTCCAATTTCTGCCTGACAGTCCCGTCTTCCGCATAAAGCTCAAGCAAATTCCGGGATTCTCCGTCAATGAGATAGGACGACCGCTCATGTCCGGACCTCTCATTGACCAGACAAGTGCCGTCCGGCTTCCATGTATATGCCGAGTAGGTTGTGTCGTTTCCGATGACCGTCAGTCTCTGCCGCAGCCGTCCTTCTCCGTAATATGAGATTTCTGACAATATTATACGCGAAGAACCGTTCCCGTCTATATGGTACTTGGTCATGCCTGTCTTCATTCCTTCCGCATCATATTCGAACCGTGTCTCATATTCTGAAATCATCTTTCCTTCGTTGTCAAATATCCGCTGGCGTATTCTGTCCGGCTTTCCATGGTCGTTATAGGTATGCTGCGTTTCTGTGGCCTTGTAAGTCGGCCCGAATATCTTCAGCCACTTCCTGTCTGTATAGTATGATACCTTTCTGACAATACGCCCCTCTGCATCATATTCAAGGATATCCTTTTCCTCCACGAGTGACAGCAGCGGCCAGTTGAAGTCCCCGGTGGTTACCGGCCGCACGATTTCTTCTGTCACAATCCGTCTTACGGCATGTTTTTCCGTTTCCGGCAGACCGTCGCCGGCTTGGTTGTTTCTGCATCCTGATGCCGCAGACATGATGACGGCAAGGATGAATGGGATTTGATGTGCTTGTTTCATGGTTTTGAGTTTTCCTATATGATTTCATAGACTGATTCGCACTCAGTACGGTACCGGGTTGATGAGCGTATCCTTTCACTGACCATGCATGTCCCGTCGGGCTTCCGGCTGTATCGGCTGTATGTAGTGTCGCGTCCGGAGACCGTCACTTTCATTTCAAGGTGTCCGTCATCGTCATAGAACATCTTTTCTGACCGGACTTTGGAATATAGTCCGTTGTCGGTCCTGTATTTGGTCATCCATATTTGCTTTCCTGCCTCATCGTAGCCGAAACTTGTCTCATGCCTGGAAAGCAGGACATTCTTTTTATCGTATGATTTATGTACTATTTTCATGAGACTTCCGCCGGCGTTGTATTCATAATCGGCTTTTTCCGCTATGTACTCTTTTCCTCTCCATTTATTATATTTCAAGGATACCTTGTGCCTGACATTGCTGTCCGCATCATATATCGTCTTACGGGTTTCATCGACACTGATTGCCATGGATTCACCGGTCCAGTAGTAATGTTCAAACCTTTCAGTCAGAACCCATCCGCCTGAATATTCCGGACCATATATTTCCGGCGGAGATGTTTCTTGTTTCCTGCATCCTGTTGTCGCGGCAAGTATCAACACTGCCAGAATAAGTCTCAAAAAGTTTTGTGCCTTCATTGTCATGATTTTAATCGGATTTTTATGGTATTCTTGTTATATGACGGTATATTATCCTCTTGCTCTCGCCGTCACAAATCTCCTTGACAGATATGCAGTTTCCGGATTTGTCATATTTTCTTTTGTACCTGGTCAAAGTGTTTGAGCAGATTTTTCTGACCAGTAAACCGTTTTCATATTCGTATATGTCCCGTATTCGGCCGTCTGCGGTGTATGTCCTGAGCAGATTGCCGGATTGGCCGTCAATGAGATAGCTTCTTCCGACTGATTTCCGCTCATAGACCGTATAGGTTCCGTCGGGATTCACGGCAAATGCCCTGCGCACCGTGTCATATCCCGAAACGGTCAGCGTCTGTTCCGGAAGCCCGTATCCGCCATAGAATATCTTTTTTGTTCTGACAAGAGTCCAGGCCCCGTCTTCATTCCTGAAATCCCGAACGGCCGTCTTCCTGCCTGCTGCGTCGTATTCATATCTGGTTTCGTATGCCGCAACCGGATTGCCGTCCTCATCGTACTCTTTCCAGTACTCGTTTGTGAGTCTCCCGTTGCTGTCGTATGTGCGTTCTTTTGTGTCCCCGTTTCCGCATCCTGGTACCGTCATCATGAGGGCGGCGAGGATGGGTATTAAATGCTGAATTTTTTTCATAACTTGATATTTTGGATTGGATGATTGTCATGGTGGTGACCAAATCCATTTTGGCGGTCACCCTAATGACATTTCTATGCAGACTGTAAGTCCAACGACTTGCAGCTATTTGAAGCGGCTCACCTGATATGAGAGTTCCACGCCGGCAATCGAGCCGTCTCTGTTCCTGTGTATCTTGTCGACATGGATTCTGCAATATACGCCGGGGTCAGATTCCCCTCTTTTAAGGCGGAAAAGGAAACCTTTGTCCTGTTCTATTCTTACCTGAGGGTCATCCTCGTCGACCCATGGATATGGATCCGGGTCGAAATTTTCTCCAGGAACAATTTCCTCCAATGTCCTGAAAATCCCCGTTTCGCACAGATATTGGCCGTATCCGTACTGGGCGAACAAGAGGTGACCATCTGCAAGGGCAAAGTTTATCCCGGCGACGGGCATTTCCTGACCATCAACGATGGTCACATGGCGGATATCGTTTTCGGGCCACAATATTTCAGGAATATCAGGCTCTGATTCAGTATATCCCCCCACAGTAATTTCGTATGAGATACCGCCTATCGGTTCAAAAAACGCAGACTTTGACCAGTCGTTGAATATGGCCTCATAGTCATCGTCTGAAAGAAACCAATGAGAAGTCCCGTGGGCTTCAATACTATACTGTCCGTTCCAAAAAAGGTCAATCGCTTCTTGTCTTCCGATACCCGTATAAAAATTCTTGTAATATAGATTGCTCAGGTGCAGACTTCCGAGGCTGGAGTATTCTTCTGCCTCAAGGCACTCTTCATCAGTCTCAGTCTCCGCTGCGTCATACTCGATTGCGGCTTTGAATATTTCCACGGCCTTGTCTATGTCTCTTTCAGTTCCGAGACCTTTTGCAATGCAGGCTCCTATCCCTATTCTGGCAAACAGATCGCCTGAATCTGCTGACTTTACGAGCCATTCGTAGCATTCTCCATCGTCAAGGGAAAAGAGCAGTTGCCCTATCAGGAAATACACAGTTGTGTCTGGGTATCCCGCATCCACTGCCTTTTTGTACATCTCCACTGCTTTTATTATGTCAACTTCAGTCCCCCTGCCGAACTGGTGGCAAAGTCCCAGATTATAGCATCCATAGGCATTCCCTTTTTGGGCTGCATCATTATAAAGTACAAATGCCATGTCGTAGTCCTGGGGCACGCCAAAGCCTCTTTCATACAGGACTCCAAGATTTACCAAAGCAAATGATTCACCTTTTTGGGCAGCTTCATGGTAATATCCGGCAGCCTTTGCATAATCTTCCAAGTTAAAGTCGTAGAGACATCCTAGCTGAAAAATTGCCGGGGTAAAATCCTGTTCTGCGGCTTTTTCATACCAGTATAGAGCTTGTGTGTCGTCCTGTTTGACACCATTCCCGAATCGGTAAGCATTTCCCAGATTGTATTGGGCATTTGCATATCCCTGTTCCGCAGACCGTCTGTACCAGAGCGTGGACAATTCCAGATCCTGTTTTACTCCATGCCCGTTGAAGTAGCAGTTACCCAGCAGATTCTGGGCCTTGGCGAAGCCTCTGTCGGCAGCGGGCCTCAGCAATTCAAGTGCGAAGCCGTAGTCTCCGGCATCGTATGCTGATTTTGCCTGCTTATAAATATCTTCTTCATTAATCCGGCTGTAATTGTTGTCCGGTGCGGACTGTATGCAATTGCTGCCCAGTGCAGAAATGTCACCGGAGGATAAAATTGTCAGTCCGGCAGCCAGTGTCAATAAAATTTTTTTCATGTGTTTTTCATTTAAGTTCAATGATTTCAGCTTCCGCATTATTCATTCCCGGCATTGTCACCCCGACGGGAGCCCCTATGAATGTCGGATCACATACAATATATTTCCGCCCTTTATGCATGACACTGTCTCCGGAAACATCGCTGTTGAAGCATACTGCTGCGGCAATATGGTTGGGGTAATGCATGAGGATTACATCCAGGCCGAGCAGGTCCCTTGCGAGTGTGGCGAAAAGTATTGCCCTGTCCTCGCAGTCGCTGTATGGATAATTGAGGGTCTCGTCCGGAAACATAGGTTTTTCATAGCCGAACTGTTCATCATCCGTCTTGTATTCAAAGGCCGTCTGGACAAAATTCAGAATCATTTCGGCCGCTTCCGGTTCTGACCCGGCACTTATGTTCTCCTTGAAGACAGGATACATTATTTCCCTTGCCTTGTTACTCAGGGGTGCACTTGCATATACATCCCATGGGCAGCACGGATATGTGGAGAGAAAATCAGTGAGATTCTTATTGGGGCAAAACCACATTTCAAGGGCAGGATATCTTGCAGACTGCATGGATATGCAGACAGTCTCCGTTTCAGGAAGCAGGGGCATTTCATCTATGTACATAGAAAATATCCTTTCATCAGGATAAGGTGTGTCACACACGGAAAAATTCCCGCCTGTGTATGTCTTGTCAAAGAAATAATATTTCAGGTTGTCAGCCATTTCGGCCAAATAGCATCCGTATATCTGTACATCAGACGGTATGAGAAGATACAGCTTGCCGTCGCTGCGTGCAATCCGCATCTTATATCCGGACTGTGCCAGAATATAGCCCTGAATCACTGTGTTCAGATTCTCGTCCGCATTCCCCGTATATGCGTATGCTGTTTTCAGGACGAGCTGATAGTATCCCCAGTCACACAGTCGCAGTTCTCTGCGCAGTCGCAGGCAGTCAAGTACTGTGTCATCGAATCTTCCGTCAGAAAGCTCCGTCCATGCTTTTGACAAGTCTTCGCCTGAAATACCGGCAAGCATTATTCTTTCATCAGAGCCGATTCTGATGCTGCATCTTTGCCCGAAAAAATCGACCGACAGGATGTCATCTGCCTGCAGATTATCATCCGGGATTGACGGACGCGGAGGAACATTGTCCGGAATGTCATCCGGAACATATGGCCCGGGAATATCATCCGGAACATATGGCCCGGGAATATCATCATCCGGATCATATTGAGGCAGAACCGGCGGGTCATGATGCGGATACGGCACAGCTTGCAAGGCATCCATTTCTTTCCACGCCTGTTTCAGAAATTGAGCATATTCCTGATTGGCCTCTCTCCTGAATCGGATGAATTCGCCCCATGCCTCTTCTTTGAAGCGGATATATTCTTCCGCAAAGTCCTGTCTCTGCGCATATCCCGAAAATGACAGAAATATGGCTGCAATGATTGTAAGATACCGTTTCATGATTCTATAATTTTAATGATTCCCAATTTTCAAGACCGCCTTCTACCGTAGGGGTCTGAACTTTTTCATAGCTGTTGCGCGATTGTCTGGTGACTTCGCTTCTGGTATACTGGAACAATTCCCCAAGGTTCAATTCACCTTGTGTCTGCTGGATTTTTTTCAGCAGATAGTATGTGAACAAACCGTGCCCTTTGTCTTCCAGAGGTAGAGCCGCTTGTGTGTCGGATGTGGCGTTGAATACTATGACATTGGGGTGTGCTGCGATTTCTGCCGGTTCAAGCAGGATGATTCGTTCTCCTTTATTGATGCTTTCGTCGTCCCGGCTGACACCGCTGAAACAGCAGTCAAAGAAAGCCACGGCATATTCAATGTCCATTGCACTCAATTTTGAACATATCCAGTCCTTGGAAATCCATGATTTACTGTCATCGTACGCGTCTGAAGGAAGAAGGTAAGGCATTCTTGTCCCGATTTCAGGGCATCCGTGACCGGCATAATAGAATATCACTCTGGGCTTCCGGCTACATGTGGAAACGATTTCCCCGACATCTCTGATCGCTTTCTCTATACGATTTTGTGGTTCGTTTTCGCAGTATGTAATGTTGCTCTCAGGGATGCCCAATACAGAAATGCAGTATTTTTTGAAAGCGGCTCCGTCATTCTGTGCAAACGGCACATGACAGAAATCATAATAGTTTTCATTTGATATGATTATAGCAAATGTATTTTCATCGATTTTTCCTGTTTCCGGTATTCTGATGTCAACATCAGACTGAATTACCGGTTCTGCCGATTCCTTCTTTTCGGGAGTCGGATTATTCACTGTTGTGATGATAATAGTATCTTGACCCTCCGTCACCGTATATATGCTGTGTTTCGTATCAGAATATCCGCTATAACTATACGAATCACAGGAAAAGGATATTGACGCGACAGATAAGTATGAGCTGTCCTTGTCAACAATATTGCGGAACTTGATTCCTGAGCACGATATCCTGTTGTCATTCCAGTCTGCCCTGAACTGCCTGCTGTTTTCCGCCGGCACTTCCAGCCCGATCTCGCCGACCTGTGATTTGATGAGAAATGATTCATTGTCTTTGTCATATTCGCCCAGTTCAAACGGATTGGTGTCAGGATATAAATCCCTATATAGTCTGAATCCGCATTCCGCATAGTATTCGCGGGCCATTTTTCTGTATATTGGCGAGTTCCTGAGATGGAACTCTTCCAAAGTTTCAAATTCATCCTTGCTGGTCCAGTGACTGAAGTTGATGTTGACATAATGTGTAAGGAAGTCTTTGAAACCGGCGCCGGAGTGATTCCCGGCAGAATATCCGCATTCGTTTCCCGCATAGTCGACATAGACATAACCGTTCGCCCCGCCGGCTTTCATCACCCTGAATAAAGGACTTTCCTGATTGCCGGGCAGAAGCAGGATGTCAGAGTACAGAGTGTCAAGCATCATGTTCCCATAGTCATCGACAATGCAGCATCTGTCCTGAATTTTTGCCTTATACAGTCTTGCTTTCCTCCTTGTAAATGTCAGGATATCGCTGTATGCTGCACTGCGGGATGCGCTTAGGCCGGATAGCATTGCATTGAAAGCAGTCATCTCTTCCAGATATTCCCTTTTTTTCGCGTATTCGTCAGCAAGTCTTTCTCTGAATCCCTGTTTCCCTTTCCAGAATCTGCTTTTTCGGGCCTGTTCAGGAGAACTGTATTTCGCCGGGACAATATCATTACCGAGAATGTCCTTGATTCCGTATTCCGGCCGGCCTCTTCTGGTTTGGGAAATATTGACGAAATAATTCCCGAAAGTCTCAGGCTCAAAACAGAAAGGCAGACCTTCCACATAGACATGACCGAATGTTGTCCGCTTCGAGAGGTCATGTCCATTTATGTCCTCATCCGGATATACTGCCATGAAAACAGACTGTGCATCTATATCCTGCTGATGCAACTGGTTTTGTCCGGAGATTTCCAGACATATCAGTATTGATAGAAAGGCTAATGATTTTTTCATGATTCTGCAATTTGCTCAGTTTATTTTGCGATATGTGTATGTAGTGCCGTCGGGCAAGGTGAACCTGATTCTGTCTATGGTCAGCCTGTCATTGTCTATGCTCCAGTCCGTGTCTTTCCTGATGTTGACCCATTGTTCCCTGAAATTTTCCGCTGCACGCGGCTGGACATGGAGTGAGATGACCGTTTTGTCATAAAATATGATGTATTCCTTGTTTTTCAGGTCATAGGCTCCAAGCCTATAGTCGGGTTTATATTTAGTCTTTTCCTTTATGAATTCCCTCTTAAGGTTTTTCTGCAAAGTCTTTTCTCTGAACGATACTGATGTCTTCAGCATTCCTTTTATTTTTCTTTCCCGATATTCGGAATAGGGCTCTTTCTGCATTTCAAGGTATTCTTCCATAATTGCTTTCCGGTGTGCGACGGCATCCTGTTCTGTTTCATGCCGTTTCCCGTCATCCGTCAGCCATATGGTCCTGTTCGGCCCGCCTGATAATTTCGCCGCTGCAATCCCGTCGGCAAAAGATTCAGCTGAAACAAAGTCAAATGGAATCTTCACTTTTCCCGCACGGTCGACATAGCCCCATTTCCCGTTGAGGCAGACGGCGGCCAGTCCCTCACTGAACGATATGCAGCATGTATATTGTGGACCAATGATTAATTCTCCGTATCTGTCTATATATCCATATCCCGAGTATGCCGATTCCACTGCGCATAATCCTTCCGAAAAACCGTGGCGGACTGTAACATTACGGATTGGCCGGATGCACATTTGACCGGATTTGTCGATGAATCCCCAGCCTTTCCGTGTCTTTACTGCGGCCAAGCCTTCCGAGAACTGTCCGCAATCTCCGTATCTGCATTTTATGACAATATTTCCGTCTCCATCGGCGTATCCCCATCGTCCGTTGATATCCTGTATGGCAAATCTTCCTTCCGATGCCTCTCTGATTTCGCGGAATTTAGGCTTGAGAATCCATTTGCCTCTGCTGTCCATAATGCCGTAGAGTCCGGTGGAATGGATTCGCCGTATTTCCTGGGCTGACAACAGATTGGCGGCTGCGAGCAGTGCCGCGGCAATGCTTATGGCCAGTTTCTGGAAATTATGACAGTTCGGTTTCATCTCAATTACTTTTTTACAATGGTGAATGTATGCGGGGATAAGTACTTCTCGTCGTTCGGAATCATTGCCATCCACTTCCAGATATCGCTGCCGGATAATTCCGGGGAGCCGGCATATATGCGCGGTGTCTTTGTCAGCACGATTACCAACTTGTTTTTTTCTACATCTCTTGCTGAATATTTTTTTACTATCCTGAAGTTCATTTTCTGCGGGAATGAAATCTTCGTGTTTTCTTTCAGCATTACGGATTTGTCAAGCCTGTTAGGGTATATAAGGTAGCCTGAACCGTCTTCTTCAAACAGAAATATGTTCATCCAGCAATCTTTGGTCGGAACAAGAGAGAATCTCATGATATCTCCGTCGGAGTAGGTGTCCTGTATGTCGTGGACCGAAGCCAAGAAATTAGGATCAGGCGCCATTCCTTTCTTGACTTTTATGTCTGCCAGACATTTGTACACCACAACTTTTGACCCCTCAATCTCTTCCATCCATTCTTTCCGGATTTTCATGTCTGCATATTCTCCTTCAGTCGAAATTATTGCCACTTCACCGAAGTTATCTCCTGTTGAGGACGCTTCCACAGAAGTCCATACTTTTACAGTAGTACTCGCGACTTTCCCTATAGCCTTTTTTATTGCATCTTCTCTGGCTTTGAGCATGCATTCCTTATGGGAAAGTTCGGATGAATTGGGCAGTATTTCAAATTCCCCGACGATACCCTTTATCTCGACTATTTCTTCTTCCCTGTCAAGGCAAAGTCCCGGATACTCATGATATAAAGTCAGGACAAGACAGATTATAAGGCAAATGTATTTCATGGCAGTTCCTCCTTTAATTTCCGATGCAAGTGGGCGGAAATTCATTTCGGGCACACTTGCACCGGAGTTGTGATGTCAGAATGAATCTATTTCAAAGCCTTTGCGGACGAAATCGGCTACAACTTCTGCGTTGTCCCGGATAAAATCATATTCTTCTTTCAGCCTTTCATATGCTCTTATGCGAGATTCTGCGGCAGTTTCCTCGTTGACCAGACAATATGCCCTGTAGTCAATTGTCCCGTCGTCTTTGGTCCGGTAAATGCCGAAAATTTTCTTTATTTGACCATTTATCTCCTTGACAACCAGAGCTTCATATGCTTCATAAAAATTGTCCATGGACGGACTGTCGGCAAGGCCGGCTCCGAATTCTTCAGTCAGACGACCCCGCAACATCATCCTTGCCTGTTTGCCATATTCCACTATGGCGGAAGTATAAGCCCACTGCTTGGCCTGATTCAGGGTTTTGGCTGAAGTCGCACCCTGCACTGTCCCGACAATCTCCTGATTGTTCTGGTCCTGAAGCTTCAGGTATGTGTCGAAGATGTATTCACTCATCGGCTTCAGTCCGTCGGTCTTCCATCCGTCGGCGACATATTCCCGTGTCTGCTTCTTGGCTGTCTTCCACATTTTTCTTTCACTTGTTCTCGGCTGGGCCACAAGACTTGTGATTGTCATCACACACATCATTGCACACAATAAATACTTTTTCATAATTAATTTGATTTTAAGGGATTAAACATTAGATTAAATTTGAAGTGCCGGTTTGGTATTCATTTCAGCGCAGCTGTTCCCCGTATAAGTTCGAGCGCGAAGCAGTAGGAGCCGTACATTTCCTCCAGTACAGCATATTCATATACGCTGTGTATGGCGTGCTGTCCGCTGAAGATGCACATGCCTCCGTTCATCCCGCGTGCACAGAACATAGCCGCCGTGGTGCCTCCTCGCTCATCGATGAAACGGACCGGAATTCCTGTCGCCTCCGATGCTCTGCTGACTATGTCAAAGGATGCGGGATGCATAGTGTAGGCGACATTCTCATACTGGATGCTGTTGTCGAGGATTTCCGTCCCTACATTCGGGTAGGCTGTCCTGGTGGAGGCAAGGGCTTCGTCAAGATATGTCCGGAATTTTTCTCCTTCCTGCCTGTCGAAGTATCTTATTCTGACGGATACAGTATAATTGTTGTTGCCGTCTGCGGTCATTGACCAGGGATGGATGTAGCCTTCAAGGCCGGAGCTTCTCTCGGGTCTTGTCTCAAGCGGGAAACTTGCGATGTAGTTGCTGGCCGCAGCAAGGGCATCCCCGTATTTCAGGGCTTTAGCGTCTCCCGGATGTGCATCATGGCCGATGAATTTCACAATGATCTGGCTGGCAGTGAAATTTGATCTGGTGATGTTCCCGATTCCGGCAGCGTCTATGTCAAAGAGTATCTCGGGATTGAACAGAGTGGTGTCTATCCTTGCCGCACTGAGTCCCACATCCTCATTGGGGCAGATTACGAACTGCAGGGGGCCGTGCTTCAGTGACTTGTCCCTGACTGTACTCTCGATTAGGGAGACCACGACCGAGCATCCGCATTTGTCGTCTCCTCCGAGCAAGGTGCTGCCGTCCGTATGGATTATGGTCTTCCCGATGCAACTTTTGAGGTCCGCCCCCTGTGGCGAATCCATTTTAAGCCATGTGCTGTCGTTCAATCTTATGTCGCCGCCCTGATAATTCCTGATTACCGAAGGTTTCACCGGAGCGCCCTTGCATTCGGGAGTCACATCAAGATGGCAGCTGAATCCCAGCACCGGAAGTTCTTTGCCTCTGACATTTGACGGGATGTTCACATATACATAGCAGTCCTCCGAGACTCTGCAGTCAATCCCGGGCGCAAAACCCCGTATCTCATCGGCGATGAAGGCAGCCATTTCCCTCTGTCCTTCTGTCATAGGGAATTCATCTGCAGAAAGTGCTGGAGTGGACTGGCTGTCAATCCTGACATACGACAGGAACCTATCCAGCATCTGTTCCTGGGAAACTGCCGGCTGGCCCTTTCCTTTCGCTCCGGCAAAAACCGTTGCCAGAGACATGGCGAGAATCAAAAAAGTTCTTTTCATGATAATAAAGTTTTGTTGTATAAAAAAAGTGTGGAGTATTCTTTAACAATACCCCACACATGAACGGCATCAATGTGATTTCCTTCACATGATACCACCCAAGTGATGTCGTGCTGCCGTCTCCCCCGCGTTTTTTGAAATTTGACAGATTTCTTATCAAGGATAAAAGCCTACACTTTCATCAGCAATATGTCCGTTCAGTCATCTGAAATTTGCAATTATCGGTATTCTTACCTATATTTGCCGGACATATCGGTGGGGTATTCAGCCAATGCTAATAAATCCGTCGGGTTTAAGTTTCTTTTGGCATATTTCAGTCTTTTAAATAGTGTTAAACATTCTTGTCGCATCTGTAATTTTTGATTGCGATAGCAAAGTTAAGTTGAGTTTTTCTTCCTTGAAATATCCTGTCTGCGAGATGTATAATACCATTTGCCGGAGGAGATATATCCCCTCCGGCAAATGGTATATTCTTAAGCGCGGCCGTTGGATATGTAAAATAGTGTCCAACGGCCGCGACTTTCTATTCTTCAGCGGAATCTGGTGATTTATTGTCTTTTTGGGATCTTCCGTAACAGTTTATTGCCGTCTCAAATAAAGCAGGGATAATGACGGCTTGATTATAAGTAGACTTGTTAAGATTATCAAATATTAAGAACTTCTCTCTCAGTTTGCTTTTTGACTTTTCAAATTCAACAGCACTTGTCGGTCTTCTGCACAGGTATCTGATATGCGTTTTTTTGCATGGTGTGTTTTTTATACCATATATCGCGGATAAGAAAACCAAAAAAGTTTCGGAACTACCCGTAGTTACTTTCAATGTACATGCTTTCAAAATGTCTTTGTCTTCTACACTGAGTTGTTCGTATAATTCAAATGCATGTTTACCGAAATCATCAATAAGACCTGTCCTTCGCTTTTTATTTTCTTGGATGTTAAAATCTTTATCCTCGGATCTGATTTTGTCAAGTTCATTCAGTGAACTGTCTATGAATTTGGCAATTTCAGACAATTTCTTCAACGGCTCGATGTGAGATATATTATACATGCATTTGCTGATAAACTCCAGCTGGTCCGTTGTCCCGGAAATTTTGTCTATGATTTTTCCGATGATATATTCGTCAGTGTCTATGTCTGAATTTTTCAAGTTCTCAATAAAAATGTTCCTGATGGCATCATGAATATTCTCCGAAGAGAATGTCTGTATCCTGCTATTGAGAGCCTCAGATAAGGAAGTCAACTCTTCCAGTTTGCAGTTTTTAATCTTTTCATATATGTCTTTCAGATGCTTAAGATTCTCCATAATGGTCGAATTCCCCGAATAGAATAATATTCTGTCGTCAGCGGTAATTTCATCCAATAGTCTGAACCAGTGTCTCCGTGAACAAAGATTGTCAATAATCTTTGTTACAGATTCATTTACAGTTGCGGCCTTTTGTATGTTACTTTCTCTTATTGCCTGCTCATACTCGTCAAGAATATCGCGGGAGATTATATTGTTTTCACAAAGTCTCTCCAGTTGAGAACTTTGACGGACATATATCGCCTGAATGCTTTGGCTTATTTTCCTGTCAATAGTCTTCAGCAGCTCGTGACATTTCTTTCTGTCTGCCTTGAAAGAGATAGATGCGAGATATTCAGGATCAGTTGCTTTTTCTAAAAGCTTCTCCAGTTCTTCCAGTTC
>JADIMJ010000100.1 GCA_017694835.1 Candidatus Cryptobacteroides gallistercoris | reverse complement strand
ACATCCGACCAGGTCGGCAATTTCTACAGGAGCTTCTATATCCAGGACGGCACTGCTGGAATTGAAATAAAGATGGGCAAGACCGGCCTGTACAACGAATACAAGATAGGGCAGACAGTATATGTCAAGTGCAAGGGCCTGACCCTCGGAATGTACGGCTTCAGCTCAAGCTCCTCCTACGGCGGGCAGGGGATGGTGCAGCTCGGATGCGTGGACCCTTCCGGAGAATACGAGACTTCCTACATTGAAGTCCAGTCCATTATAGACGAGCATATTTTCAAAGGGCCTGAAGGTACCCCGGACGAGCCGGTTGTGCTTGAAGAAAGCCAGCTGCCTGGTAAGAATGACAATCAGACCAGCAACGAGTTCATCGGCCGCCTGGTCACAATCAAAAACCTCAGATATGCCAACGAGGTGTTCGCCCTTCTGTACATCAACCCGAACCTGGAGCATAAGGAATCATCCAACAGGGTATTCCTTTCCGATGAGCAGCATAACATCACCACATGGGCGATGAGCGAGCAGAATGTCATCCGCCATCTCCGTGCGGGCGACTGGGATGATGTGCTTATAGGCAATTCCAATGACCAGAGTCCCGATGAGACCGTCGCCAAATATAAGGACATCATGATACGCTATGCCACCCCGGCCAATGTGAGCCAGTATTTCACTACTCCGGGCGGCACTGAAATCCAGATCCGCACCAGCGGCTACTGCCGTTTCGCCGACCTTGAGATTGACCCGGATGTCCTCGCCGGCCGCAAGACCATCGATGCCACCGGCATCCTCACCATGTATCAGGGCAGCATCCAGTTCGTCCTCATCGATCAGACAGGCATCAAGGTGAACGACTGACAAAGCGTGTCCGATGGTATTTTGAAAATGCCGACGGACACGAAAATACTATAAACCGCGCCCGGTGGACAGCATTTTGAGCTCCACCGGGCGCGGTATGAATTTCGGAGGGAGTGTGTCTTGGCGTATTGCCTCCCCGCTACTTCACATAGCTCGTAAGGAACTGGACATTGCCTTCAGGGACGACTTTCACATCCTCGGTCGAGGCCGGGATGAGGACTGTCTCGCCCTTGCGGACGGTCTCGGAGTGCCCTTCGTTGTCGGTGATGACTGCGCCGCCTTCTATGCAGATTATTATGAGGAAAGAATCCAGAGCCTTGAGGTCAAGGTCATATTCTTTGTCAAGGTCATAGAGGGATGTGGTGAAATAGTTGCAGTCCACGAGAACATTCTCCTTGTTCTTGTCCTTTTGGTAGCTGGTCTTGTAGTCCGGATATACCTTGTAGTCGATGGCATCCTTTGCAAGTTCAGTGTGGAGCTCGCGCGGCTTGCCGTCGAGGCCGAGGCGTCCGAAGTCGTAGATTCTGTAGGTGATGTCGGATGTCTGCTGGATTTCGGCGATGAACGAGCCGGAGCCGATGCTGTGGATGCGGCCTGCAGGCAGGAAGAACACGTCTCCCGGCTGGAGGCTGAAGTCTTCAAGGACATCGGTGATTGTGTTGTTGTTGACTCTCTCCACATATTCTTCAGGGGTGATGGACTTCTTGAGTCCGGCCATCAGGTGTGCGCCCGGGTCTGTCTCCACCACATACCACATCTCAGTCTTGCCCTTGGAGCCGTTGTGGCGTCTGGCGGCAAGTTCGTCATTCGGATGTACCTGGATGGAAAGATCCTGCTTTGCGTCTATGAATTTGATGAGGAGAGGGAACTGCTCCCCGGTCTTCTCATAGTTGGACTTGCCGATGAGCTTGTCCTTGAATTCCTTTATCAGGTCGGTGATGGTCCTTCCGGCATATTCGCCGTTGGCAACTACTGATTCATTGCCTTTGACACCTGAGAGTTCCCAGCTTTCTCCTATGTTGTGCTGGTCTGTGCTGATGGATTTGAACGGGGCAATCTTTTCTCCGCCCCATACCATCGACTTCAATATCGGTCTGAATTTAAGAGGATACATGTCTTATGGTGTTTTGTGTATATGGTCTTGTTGTCCTGTTATTGTCTTGCAGCCTTGTCAAGCTGGTCAAGGGCGAAAGTATATGCTCCTGTGGAGATGGCCTTGCTGGCTCCCATCTTTGAGATTGCAACGCCTATGCGCTTCTGCGGGTCGTATGACACTTCTCTGTCGGTGCCGTATACCTTGATGTAGCGCTGCTCCCCGCGGGCGAACTCGGCAAATTCCTCATCGCTGTCAAGGTCGTAGACTTTCATCTGTACCCTGTTGAGCTCTTCTCCGGAGAGGGTGCTGATTTTACTCCTCAATGATTTGAGCAGACCCGGCATGATGTATTTCTTCGCAGCTGTGATGCCGCCTCCGATGACAATCAGACCGTCGATTAGCGTCACGGCAGTTGCCATGGCATCTCCTGCGACTTCCCCCATTTCAAAGAATGCCCTGGCTGCAGCTTCCCGGTCGCCTTCTTTCTGTCCTTCGGCCACATCGAAGATATCCTTCGGCTCCAGACCGTGGTCCGGGTTGCCTGAAAGCTCTCCGTAGACTCTTTTCACAGCACGCACGGCCACGCCCTCTTCCACGATGACACCGTTAATCTTGCTGTGAGGAAGGCAGAATGTCTCCACGCAGGAGTTGTCGCCCCTGTTGAGCTCTCCGTTGATGACAGTCCCGATGCCGAATCCTGTACCGAATGTGTATCCGATGAGGTTGTGATAACGCTTTTCGCTGCCGGCTTCCCTCAGCCTTTCGTTAGTCTCGGGAAGCATGCCTCCGAGGGCTTCCCCGTATGCGAAGAGGTCACCGTCATTGTTGATGAAAACCGGGATGCCGAACTTGCCTTCGAGGAACGGCCCGAGGGCGACACCGTCCCTGAATGACGGGAAGTTCGGAAGATAGCCTCCGATGATGCCGTGAGGGTAGTCTGCCGGACCCGGAAAAGCGAAGCTGATTGCCACCGGCTTCTCTTTCAACTTGTTGATGACAGAACTGAATCCGATGACCATAGTGTCAAGGCACAGGTCAAGATTATTGGCATTTGAAGGAAGGGTTATCGGGTCTACGATGAATTTTCCTCCCTGCATTGCCCCGAAAACCATGTTTGTCCCGCCAGCGTCAAGGGTCAGCACGATACGGGAATCTGTCTGGAAATTTGCCATTGTGCTATCTTTTTGTGATTTTTTAATTCTACTTTAACAACAAAATTTCATAAGGGCTTGCACTCAGACCAGCGGCTCTCCCGTCATGGCCTCCGGCTGAGAGATGCCCATCAGCTTAAGGATGGTAGGAGCGACATCGGCGAGTTTTCCGTCCTTCACATGCTCGACTCCGGCATTTATCACGATGAACTGTACCGGGTTGAGCGAGTGTGCGGTGTTAGGGGAGCCGTCCGCGTTGTAGGCGTGGTCGGCATTGCCGTGGTCGGCAGTGAGGAGGACAACATAGTCGTTGGCAACGGCTGTCTCGACGACTTCCCTTACGCATTTGTCGACCTTGGCGACGGCACGGCAGATGGCGGAGAATACGCCGGTATGGCCCACCATGTCTCCGTTGGCGAAATTGAGGATAATCATGTCCTCTTTGCCGGTGTTCAGCACTTCAACGAGCTTTTCCGTCACTTCCTGTGCGCTCATTTCCGGAAGCAGGTCGTATGTAGGGACCTTAGGTGATTTCACCAGAATCCTGTCCTCGTTCTCGAACTGGTCTTCACGGCCGCCGTTGAAGAAGAATGTCACATGGGCATATTTTTCTGTCTCGGCGATGCGGAGCTGGCGCTTTCCTGCCTTTGCGACTGTCTCTCCGAGGGTGTCCTGCACATTTTCCTTGTCAAAGAGGATGTGCACGCCCTGGAACTTGTCGTCGTATGGGGTGAAGCAGCAGTAGTAGAGAGGAAGGGTC
>JADIMJ010000099.1 GCA_017694835.1 Candidatus Cryptobacteroides gallistercoris | reverse complement strand
CTCTACAATACATATTCATTCTTCGCCCTCTATGCCAATGTGGACGGCTTTGATCCTGACAAGGCCCGCAGGGTGCCTGTTTCAGAAAGGCCTGAGCTTGACAGGTGGATAGTGTCCCTGATGAATTCTCTCATCAAGGATGTGCGTGCGGCATACGAGGACTATGACATCACCACTGCAGGCCGTCTTGTCCAGGACTTCGTGTGTGACCATCTGAGCAACTGGTATGTGCGCCTGGGCAGGAAGCGCTTTTGGGGCGGCAATATGGATGACGACAAGCTGTCGGCCTATGAGACACTTTACGAGGTGCTCGTCACTGTCGCCAAGCTCGCTGCTCCTATAGCTCCGTTCTTCATGGAAAGGCTTTATCTTGACCTTGTCCCGGGTGCGGAGTCAGTGCATTTCACATTCATGCCGGAGCCTGATGCCTCAGTCGTTGACAAGGACCTTGAAGAACGCATGGAGCTGGCCCAGAGGGCATCATCCATGGTCCTTGCCCTCCGCCGCAAGGTAAGCATCAAGGTCCGCCAGCCGCTTTCACGCCTTGTGATACCTGTCATCGGCAACAAGGTCCGGGAGCAGCTTGAAAAGGTCAAGGACCTGCTGCTCGGGGAGGTCAATGTCAAGGAACTTGAATTCATCTCCGACACCGCAGGACTCATAACCAAGAAAATCAAGCCTAACTTCAAGACACTCGGCAAGGCATACGGCAAGCAGATGAAAGAGATTGCCTCCGCTTTCGCGACGCTTTCCCAGGATACGATAACATCCATACAGGCGGCTGAGTCAGAAGGCAGGGGATATGTGCTGAACCTTCCTTCCGGTGACGTGACTTTGAACAAGGGAGACTATGAGATTTCATCTGAAGACATGCCGGGCTGGCTCGTGGCATCCGACGGACCGCTGACGGTAGCCCTCGACATCACCGTGACAGATGAACTCCGGCGCGAAGGGACAGCCCGCGAACTGATAAACAGAATCCAGAATCTCAGGAAAGACAGCGGATTCGATGTGACAGACAAGATTGAAGTGACCATATATGCAGGAAACGAAAGTGCGGAAGAAATAAGCGCATCGCTGGAGTCATTCCGGGATTATGTAGCAGCCCAGACCCTTTCTAAGAGCATTGTGCTCGCTCCTTCTGAAAAAGCAGGGGAGAATGTGAGCCGGGTTGAATGGGGTGAAGGCACCTTGGACATGTCCGTCACGAAAATATAATCTGCATTCAGATTAAATATTAAATTACTGTTGCAAACTTGATTGAATACTGAAATCAATAAAAATTCTGATATTATGGCAGAAGAAAACAAAGCCAACGGACCTGAGCCTAAGGTGCGTTACAGCGATGAAGAGCTGCAGGAATTCAAGGCAATTATTCTTGAGATGCTTGAAAAGGCCAAGAAAGAGTACAAGACTCTCAGGGATGTCGTCACCCATGGCTCAAGCAATGACATAGAAGACACGTCTCCGACATTCAAGGTCATGGAGGAGGGTGCTTCGACTCTTTCAAAGGAAGAGGCGGGGGCTCTTGCCCAGCGTCAGTACAAGTTTATCCAGAACCTTGAAGCTGCGCTTGTCCGCATAGAGAACAAGACATACGGAGTATGCCGCGTGACCGGAAAACTGATTCCGAAGGAACGCCTAAGGCTCGTTCCTCACGCCACCCTTACCGTTGAGGCGAAGGAGATGCTCAACAAGAACAGATAGCATTTCCTTTGATTTGGAATCCATACGGTAAAGGCATGACAATATCAAAAGGCAAGAAACTGCTTATCCTCGGCATATTGCTGGTAGTAATTGACCAGATCATCAAGATTCTGGTCAAGACCAACATGTCAATAGGGGAGAGCATACATGTTTTCGGGGACTGGTTTCAGCTGTATTTCATAGAAAACGAAGGCATGGCCTTCGGCATGAAATTCGGCGGTACTGCCGGCAAATTCCTGCTTTCCCTCTTCAGGATAATCTTCTTCGGTGTCCTTGTGTACTGGATTTCCCGGCTGCTGAAGAAACCGGATACTCCGTCAGGGGTGACGGTGGGACTCACCATGATTACCGCCGGCGCCCTCGGGAACATCATAGACTGTTTCTTCTACGGGCTCATCTGGGATTATGCCCCGTTCATGTTCGGAAAAGTCGTCGACATGTTCTATTTCCCGATAATCGACACGACTTTCCCGGAATGGATGCCTCTCATCGGCGGAAATCCGTTCAGGTTTTTCGCTCCGGTCTTCAACTTCGCCGACAGCTGCGTCACCTGCGGCACTCTCTATCTGATATTTTTCCAGTGGAAATTCTTTGCAAAGGACGGAGAGGACGGCAGGCCGGAAGACCGTGCCGGGAACAAGTCATAGGCGGGTATGTCCCTGCGGGAAATAAGGCCGCAGACATCGGTCATCAATAAAAAAGAGGATCCGGACGGAAAATGTCGGGTCCTCTTTTTCATCATTTGGCTTATTCAGTATTGGGCCTTTTTGGCCTTATTCATTATTGGGTTTTGTCCGGAATTTGGTTTTGTCCAATATTTGTCTTTGTCCGGAATTTGGTTTTGTCCTAGAAATAATACTTCACGCCGCCAGAAATCCCGTAATTGAATCCCCCGGTAAATCCGGTGGAGGAACTCTTGACATCCCTGCTGCCTGTGTCCAAAGTTACATAAGATACTGCAAGGTCAAGGGCATTGAGGTATATGCCGAGATAATCAAGCGGCTTGAATTCAATTGTTCCGATTTCAGCTGTAAATCCGAAGGCGAAAGGCACCTTGACGGTTGAACTGCTGTTCTGGCCGGTTTGGGAGACATAGGAGCCTCCTCCGAAACCGAATTGTACTCCCGGCGTCCAGAATAGTTTCTCCCGGATGAGCGGAATATAATAGTTAGCCCCTATTGTAGCCATAGCCACATGTGTGAAGGAGAACAGGTTCTTGTCGTCCCGGGTAGTTCCTGTGAAGTCTTTCTGCATTCCGTAGCTCAGGCCGACGGAGAGTTCCAGATTGTCTATTACGAAATAGCTGAACTCCGGATTAAATCCCAGTGTCGTAGAAGACGGCTCTGTGGAACTTGTCTTGTTGCCTGCAATAGTCAATGAGGATGTCGTTGTGCCTCCGGACACTCCGATGGATCCGCCTACCGCGAAATCACCTTTTTCCTGGGCTGTCATTCCCAAACACGCAGCCGCGAGGGCTGCAGTCAAAAGAAATTTTTTCATATCCATGAATTTAATAAGGTTTCATTGTCATCAATGACATGTCGACATGTCAAAGTTACGAAACTTCCTTTAACGATATTTGCCGAAAAATATTTGCATTGTGAAGTTTTTTATTTATCTTTGCACTCCCTTTTGGAGAGATGGCAGAGTGGTCGAATGCGGCAGTCTTGAAAACTGTTGATCTTCACGGGTCCGGGGGTTCGAATCCCTCTCTCTCCGCAACAAACGCTGAAAATCAGCAGATTGCAAAACAAACACCCAGTTTTACACCCAAGAATGTAAAGTCGGGTGTTTTTGTTTTATTTAAGATAATAC
>JADIMJ010000098.1 GCA_017694835.1 Candidatus Cryptobacteroides gallistercoris | reverse complement strand
GTCTCCTCCCGCCGCATCGAAATGCATCGTGATTCCGAATGAGAACGGGGCCCCGTCGTCCTTGAACTCTATGCTTGAGTACGGGGTCCTTCCCGTTATCCTTATCCCTACATTGAAGCCCTGCACCGTTGCTTTTATTGAATCATAGTCGGCTGTGACTTCATTTTTCTTGTCTTCGGGAAGAAACTGGACGAAGTTGCGCATGTCCACGAACATCATATATAAAATGTATGGTGCCCTGGACACGACGGCATGCTTGCTTTTGACAATTGTAGACATTGCTCTTCTGTTATAGGCTTGACTTCGGTTGCTGCGGTTTCACTGTTCTTTCTTTCCCCAGGTGGACGGCGAGAACCTCCATTCCTTGAGAATCTCGATGTCGGAGTCCTTTATGTAGCCGGTCTCGTGGGCCACTTCAATGAGAGTGTCGTAATTGGTCAGGGTGTAGAGCTCGACGTCAGCGATTTCGAATGCCCGTCTGGCCTGGTTGAAATTGTATGAGAAGATTGCTGTCATGCCGAGCACGTTGACCCCTGCGCTGACAAGGGCATCGACTGCCGAGAGACTGCTTGCGCCTGTCGAGATGAGGTCTTCCACGACCACAACCTTTGCCCCCTTTTCGACGGAACCTTCTATCCTGGAGCCTGTGCCATGGTCCTTCGGCTTTGGCCTCACATATATGAAAGGTTTCTTCAGGATGTGTGCAATCAGCATCCCGTGCGCTATCGCTCCTGTCGCCACGCCTGCTATGACCTCTGCGTCCGGAAATTTCTCCGTTATGATGTCGGCCATCCGTCTGCACGCGTTCTCCCTCAGTTCGGGGTATGACAAAATCCGCCTGTTGTCGCAATAGATGGGTGAAAGCCATCCCGAGGCCCATTTGAATGGCTCGTCCGGCCTGAGAGTCACGGCCTTGATGTCCAGCAGGGACTTGGCGATTTCTCTGTCAATGGATTCCATACGATTCATATTATTTTATTGTCAAAAAAAATTTGTTAAGATTCCGATGTTTCTGACTATATTTGCGCCCCGGGTATATGCCGTGGGCCATATCCTGCAAAATTAATAATTTAAACTCATAAGCCGTTTAAATTTTTGTAAAATTCGCAGAACAGACAGATTTTGACAGCCGGACAAATGCACAGGATATATTTGGAGAAAAGATGCATTGTCATCTGTCCTCCGGACGAACCCGCCCTTTCGGATCCCAATGCCGTACAATACTGTGTGGGGGAAAATCCGGATGTGCATTCGCTTACAGACATGTTCGAGTCGTCGCCGTCCCTGGCGCGCATATATATTCCTGTCGCGGACACGGAGGGAACCTATCTCCGGATCTGCTCGGAGTTCGTGCAGGTCAATGCCGGAGGAGGGCTTGTCACCAACAGGAGGGGAGACTTTCTGCTGATCAGCCGCAACGGGCTGTGGGACCTTCCCAAAGGACATCAGGAGGCGGGGGAGGACATCCGTACCACCGCCTTGCGCGAGGTTCAGGAAGAAACGGGCATATCGGAGCTTGTCGCCGGGGACCTCATATGTGTCACCGACCATTGCTACAGGCGGAACGGCCTCTGGCATCTGAAGCACACATGGTGGTTCAGCATGCTGTATGATGCCCCTCTTGACCTGACTCCCCAGCGGGAGGAAGACATCTCCAAGGCTGCCTGGGTGGCAAGGTCAAGCCTTACGCCTTTCCTTCTCAATACTTATCCTTCGATTGCCGAAGTCTTCCGCGCGGCAGGTTCTGTGTGAGAAAAATTTTTCTGAAATGAAACAAATTTCCGGAAAAATCGTATAAAGTATTGCATGCTTAAACTACAGGTTATAGAATCATGAAACTTTCTCAATTCCAGTTCAACCTATCCAAAAGCAAGGTGGCATCTGAACCGCCGCGGTGGCGAGACGAATGCAGGCTGATGGTTCTCAACAGAAATACCGGAGAAATAGAGCACAGGCTCTTCAAGAATATCATCGACTATTTCGGCAAGGGTGATACTTTTGTCCTGAATGACACCAAGGTATTCCCGGCCAGGCTTTACGGCAACAAGGAAAAGACCGGGGCGGACATAGAGGTATTCCTCCTGAGGGAACTCAACAGGGAGCAGAGGCTTTGGGATGTCATAGTTGACCCAGCCAGAAAAATAAGAATAGGCAACAAGCTTTATTTCGGTGAAGATGAAAGCCTTGTCGCAGAAGTGATTGACAATACAACATCCCGCGGACGCACTCTCAGGTTCCTTTATGACGGAAGTTATGAGGATTTCAAGAGCACTCTGTTCAGCCTCGGCGAGACGCCTGTGCCAAAATGGGTGAAAGAGAAGGTTACGCCTGAGGACGCTGAAAATTTCCAAACCATATTTGCTGCGCATGAGGGTGCGGTGTCAGCGCCGGCGGCAGGACTGCATTTCAGCCGCGAATTGTTCAACAGGATGATTCTCAAGGATATCAATAAAGTGTTCATTACTCTTCACATGGGAATAGGGCATTTCCGTTCCGTGGATGTTGAGGACCTTTCCAAGCACAAGATGGATTCCGAGCGTCTGATTATTTCCCCGGATGCCGCGGATGTGATCAACAGGACCAAGAGGGAAAGGCACCGTGTCCTTGCCGTAGGGGTGACGGTAATGCGCGGACTTGAGACTTATGTGACAACCAATGACGAGGTGAATGCCTACGACGGGTGGACCAACAAATTCATATTTCCTCCTTACCGCTTCTCCGTGCCTGATGCCATTGTCTCCAACTTCCATCTCCCGTGTTCGACCATGCTCATGTCGGTGGCGGCTTTCGGAGGATATGAGAATGTGATGGCTGCATATGATACGGCTCTGAAGGAAGACTACAAGTTCGGTCCGTACGGCGATGCTCTTCTCATAATCTGACAAGCGGGCATTGTCCTTCCGCCAATTTCATATAGAAAAAGAAAAAAGTTAAAAAAAGAGAAAAATGTGGGCTTTTCTTCCATGGAAAGTCCGCTTTTTTTATGCAGGCACCATTCTTCCTTCATACATTTGTACATGCACTCCCGCCTGTGGCGGGTCCAAATGGACGGAGAATATGAGCGGTGATGAGAAAGAGAAAGTGTGCTGCTGCGCCATGAATGCAATTTTCGGATATGAGCCGGGAATATCGCATGCTGTCGTGGCGGCCTTGGGAAGTGCTTCGGCCCTGTTCTCTCTGGATGCCGACGGGCTGGACACGGTATTCGGCCCGTATTCGGGATACAGGAGGAAGATATCGCCGGGAGCCCTTGACGATGCTGCGGATGAACTGGCACGGCTGTCTGCGGACGGATACGGATTCATCGGATGTACGGACAGGAATTATCCGCATCTGCTCAATGAATGCCCGGATGCTCCCGCCGGACTTTATTTCAGGTCGGCGCTTCCTCCGGAACAGGTCTTTGCCGGGAAAGACATGATATCTGTCGTAGGGACGAGAGACATGACTCCATACGGCAGGGAGTGGACAGAGAAGATCGTTTCGGCAATTGCTTCGGCCGAGTCCCGTCCTGCCGTCGTGAGCGGCCTGGCGTACGGAATAGATGTGACGGCCCATTGCCGGGCCCTGGATTCCGGGCTCCTGACTCTGGCCGTCATGGCCACGGGCATAGACATTGTCTATCCCCGCAGGCACAGGGAAGTTGCGGACAGAATCTCGTCCCTGGGGGCTCTTGTGACTGACTTTCCTCCCGGGACATCTCCTGTCAAGGCCAATTTCCTCAGGCGGAACAGGATAATTGCCGGACTGTCCCGGTCTACCGTGCTCGTGGAATCCCGTACGAGGGGAGGCGGGATGATGACTGCGTCCCTTGCATTTTCGTATGGACGGGATGTGTATGCGCTGCCGGGGAGGGCTGACGACGACATGTCCCTCGGTTGCAACTGGCTCGTGAGGACAGGGAAGGCCGAGCCCATTTTCTCTCCTGAAGATTTTGTGGCGAGGGCCGGTCTCGGACGGATGAAAAAGGCGGCGGTGCAGCCTGATGTTTCTCTTGTAGGGGGCCGGTGCTCTTCAGCGTCCGGGGACACTGCTCTCCGGGCCATGTCGTCGATTCTGTCTGTTGTCAGAAGAAACCGGGGAATCACCCTGGATGACCTTGCTTCTGCATCCGGACTTTCGTGGAGCGAGACAAGGGAGTATGTCGCCAGGCTGGAGTGTGACGGTCTGCTTTCCGTCGATATCCTTCAGCGCTGCAGCATAGGAAACGGGTGAGCGGGAGGTCATTTTGAACTGAGGGCCTCAAGCCTCAGCCCGGCGGCCTTGCGCTCGCTTTCCGGCCCGTATTCCATGAGCAGAGGCAGGTACTTCTTTTCCAGCCGGGTGTTCTTCATCTTTCTTGCGGCTATTATGCAGTTCTTGATGGCAGCATAGTCTCCCGGCTTTACTTTAAGCACTTTATTGTACCATTTGACGGCTGCCTTCGGGTTGTCTTCGGCGACCAGCATGTAAGAACCGATGTTTGCCATGAATGTCGGGTCGTCAGGCCATACTGAAAGCAATTTTTCAGAGAGGGCCCTGAAGGCGGAATAGGACGCCTGTGTCCCTGTCGTGTAGAACAGGGCGCAGTACTGCTGCATCAGGGCTTTCATGAAATCCCCGTCAACCGTGTCTCCCGGATATTCCCATCCGTCCCTGTCTCCGTCCCATGCATCGGCAATGTCCTTCAGGCGGGCAAGGGCCATGTCCGGGCTGCCTTTCTCATAGGCGCACAGCGCATCTGCCCTGAGGGTGAGAAGGTCCAGCCTTTTCGGAGCCATTGATATGGCTTTCCCGATATTCTTCATGGCTTCCGCGAAATAGGCGTCGTCATAGAAATATTCATTATAATAATATATGGATGTCCCGGTGGAATCCTTGAGCGACAGAATCGGGTCGGCGCCGAGGTGTTTCCTGCTTGTGCTTGTCACGACTGAATCTCTTCCGGACTTTGCGAAATAGTATCTGAATCTGGCTTCCGGTATCCGGATGTCAGACGAATCGGCTTCTTCCCAGGCATTCAGCAGAGTCTCGATGCCGACTCCGTCATAGCCGAGCCTGGATACGAGAAGACCGTATCTTTCTGCATATCGTTCTGTGTCTCCGGAAGCGGCTCCGCCGCCTTGTCCGGACTGTGCATACATGCAGTCTGCCATGACAAGCAGGGACAGAGAGCACAATATTGTCTTGAAATCAATTGTCATTTTGCACGGATTCAAATAAATGAATGCAAATATGAGGATTTTTTCGGAAAGAATGTGCCCAATAAAGATGAAATTGTATACCTTTGCAAGTCTTGTATGAATTTAAAGAATTGACAAATGAAGAAAATTCTGTTGATGATTGTACCTGTATTTGCTGTGGCGTGCAATGACGCTCCTCAGGGCAATCCTGCAATCAATCCCGACAATTTTGACACATCAGTATCCCCTGCCGAGAATTTCTATCAGTATGTCACCGGCGGCTGGCAGAAAAACAACCCGCTGAAGCCTGAATACTCCAGATATGGGTCTTTCGATGTCCTGAACGAGAACAACCAGAAGCGCATCAATGAGATGTTCCTGACTCTCGGGCAGCAGGCAGTCATGCCCGGCAGCGTCGAGCAGAAGATAGTGGACCTCTACCGGATGGGGCTGGACTCCACCAGACTCAATGAGGAGGCTTCGTCTCCGCTGCAGCCTTTCCTTGACAGGGTGAAGGCCATAAAGGACCGCCGCGGCCTCGTTGAGGCTGTCGCAGGCATGCATTCCGCATCTGATTATCCTTTCTTCAGCGCGGGTGTGGCTCCGGACCTGATGGACAATACCAACCAGATAATATATCTTTCGCAGTCCGGCCTCGGAATGGGAAACAGGGACTATTATGTCGATACTGCCAATGCCGCCCTCAAGGAAGGCTACAAGGCATTTCTGACCAGGATATTCGCTCTCTCCGGCTATGCGGATGCAGACAAGGCTGCCTCTGATGCCCTTTCCGTAGAGGATGCCCTTGCCGGGGCTTCCTGGTCGAAGGTCGAGCTGCGTGATGTGCTCAAGGGATATAATCCGACATCCTCGGCCGAATTGACAAAGCAGTATCCGAACCTCGACTTTTCCGTATATTTCAGGGCGCTCGGACTGAATGACCAGGACAAGCTGGTCGTGGAGCAGCCTTCATATTTTGCCGCACTCGACCGGATTTTCGAAGAGACTGACATCGAAGTCCTGAAGAATTATATGGCCGCCATGATGATTTCCGGGGCATGCAGCGCATTGAGCGATGACTATTATGCCGCATATTTCGATTTCTTTGAAACGCAGATGGCCGGCGTGCAGCAGCAGAAGCCGCGTTGGAAAAGGGCCATGTCCGTACCGAACAGCCTGCTTTCCGAAGCCGTCGGAAAGATGTATGTGGCCAAATATTTCCCGCAGGAGCAGAAAGACAGGGTGCTGAAGATGGTTGAAAACATCCGTACGGCCCTCGGCGAGCATGTGGATTCTCTGGATTGGATGAGCGACTCCACCAAGATGAAGGCTCATGAAAAACTCAATGCGTTTGTGGTCAAGATCGGCTATCCGGATACATGGAAAGATTATTCCTCATTGATAATCAATCCGTCCCTCAGCTATTATGAGAATATAAGGAATGCCGCCAAATGGTATGTGGCCGACAATCTGTCCCATCTCGGCAAGCCTGTCGACAAGACTGAATGGCACATGAGCCCGCAGACCGTCAATGCATACTACAATCCTACCACGAACGAGATATGTTTCCCTGCGGCCATACTTCAGCCTCCGTTCTACAATCCTGAGGCGGATGATGCCGTGAACTACGGTGGAATAGGTGTCGTCATCAGCCATGAGATGACCCATGGATTCGATGACCAGGGAAGGAACTTCGACAAGGACGGCAATATGGTCAACTGGTGGACTGATGCCGATGCGGAGGCATTCAAGGCAAAGTCTCAGATTCTTGTAAAGCAATTCGACGAAATCGAGATTCTTCCGGGACTTCATGCCAACGGCGCCCTCTGTCTCGGTGAGAACATAGCTGACCAGGGCGGCCTGCGGATAGCGTATACTGCCATGCACAATTCCTTCGGCGATGAACTTCCGGAGCCTGTAGACGGCTTCACGGCAGACCAGAGATTCTATATTTCCTATGCGACTCTCTGGGCCCAGAATATCACGGATGAGGAGAAGGCCCGCCTTACAAGCCTTGATGTGCATTCCCTCGGCGAGAACAGGGTCAATGTCACCCTGCGCAATCTTCAGACTTTCTTCGATGCCTTCGGCATAGAAGAGGGAGACAAGATGTTCCGTCCTGAAGAAGAGAGGGTTGTCATCTGGTAGCCTGCATTCCGCAGATGGATGTTTCGCTCTTTATAGCACACAGAATAAAATTCAGGAACAGGATTGCTTCGCTTGCAGTTGCCGTCAGTTTCCTGGTAATGATAATTGCTGTCGCCATTTCGTCCGGTTTCCGGCATGAAATACGCGACAGCATTTCTGATTTGTCCGGTGACATCCAGCTGACGTCAGCCGATGTCAACTGGACAGGGGATACTTCTCCGATTGAGAAAACCCCGTCTTATATTGATCGTCTGAATTCAATCTCCGGGGTGGAAAGCATAGAGCCATGTGTCTACAGGGGAGGCATAGTCAAAAGCGGGGACAATATCCACGGTGTGATGTTCAAGGGCACTGAACGGGATTCCACCCTTGAAGGACTTGGAATCAGCGTGCCCCGCAGGCTGGCATCCCTTCTCAGGATTTCCGCAGGGGATAAGTTGACGGCGTATTTTGTCGGAGAAAAGGTGAAGACAAGGAAATTCACGGTGCGTTCCATATATGACAGCATGATTGACACTGATGACAACCTATTGATATACGCGTCACTGTCTGACATGCAGAGAATCAACGGCTGGAGCCGGGAATCCGTGTCTGCCCTTGAAATACATCTTCAGCCCGGCCGCAGGGATGAGAAGTCGGTAATGGCTGCTGCCGAAGAAGCGGGAATGGCAGCCCTTGCGTTTGCCGGAGAGGATGAGGCATCTGTGGTAGCCTCGTCGTCCATGTCCAGGTTTCCCCAGCTGTATGACTGGCTGAATCTCATCGACTTCAATGTCTTTTTCGTATTGCTGCTGATGACGGCAGTTGCCGGCTTCAACATGATTTCAGGACTTCTGATAATGCTTTTTGAGAATATCCCGGTGATAGGAATCCTCAAGTCGATGGGCATGAAGGACCGGGCAATATCAAAAACATTCCTTTCCGCGGCCTCTTCTGCCGTGCTGAAAGGAATGGCGGGAGGCAATCTGATTGCCTTCATCTTGTGTCTGGTCCAGAGTCTCACGCATGTGCTGAAGCTTGATCCGGACAATTATTTCGTCTCATTTGTTCCTGTCCATCTTGATGTCCTGCAAATTCTTGCGGCAGATGTCGCAGCCTATGCCGTGATCATGCTCCTGCTTCTGCTGCCTTCTCTGTTCATTTCAGGTGTGGACCCTGCCAGGACCGTGAGAGTGGGATAGGCATCCGGCATGGGAATCTTGTCCCGATGTCACATACCCGGACGGATCGCCGGGCAGATTATGCCGGGCAGATCATGCAGAATGCCTCATAATGGCTCATCACGTTGTCGACGTACCGTACGGTCTCGCTTCCGTTGAATTTTCCGAATTTGAGCCCGTGTTCCCTTACGGTTTCTTCTTTGCTCATGTCAGGGATAGCCTTGACGATATCCTCCCATCTTGTGTCATCGAGGTTGACTGCCCTGGCAAATGTCCTGCAGTCCTCAATCCGTCCTTCTCCTGCATTGTAGGCGGCTAGCACGAATTTAATCTGCTCCTCGGCGCTTATGTCGGAATTCCTGAACATCTTCTGGAGCCTTGCCAGATGAGATGTGCCGGCCATGATGTTCTGTTCGGGGTCAAGCAGGTCGGATATGTTGTAGTGTTCTGCCGTTGACGGCATCACCTGCATCAGTCCTGTGGCTCCCCTGTACGAGTAAGAGTTGATTGAGAATCTGGACTCCTGATAAATTACGGCTGCGAGCATTCTCCAGTCCCAGCCCAGTCCGGCTGCGTACTTTTTTATCAGACTGTCGTAAGGGCTTATTGTTGATGCCTTCAGTCCTTTTTCCGCCTTTGCATGTGGGTCGTAATACCTGTTGAACCTTGACAGTAGGGCCGTGTACTCGTCCGAACTCTGGAAATGGCTCAGCCATAGATTTATTTCCCTGATATGGGAGAGTTTTCCGGATTTCAGGGCCATGACTTTCCCGTCGATCGGCCGGGAAAACGTGATTCCCGAAACGGCTGTATCCTGGTACGGGAGCACGACGATGTCTACTTTGCCCAGAAGGAGCGAGTCCAGGTAATCCGCATTTCCCCGTTCAGGTACAATTGTCATTTTGCAGTTGTCTGTCTTTGCAAATTCCCTGAGGATTTCATAGGAAAAGCCTGTTTCCAGGTTCCTTGAATACATGTCATCTTCCAATGCGATTGCACATCGTATGGAATCGCCTGAAAATGTGTCGCTTGTGTCCAATGCTTCCATTTCTATGGTACGCTGTTGGAATGTCGCAAGGCAAAAAATTGCCATTGTAGCCGTGATATGTTTCAATATCACTCCTTTCTTTTCATCTGCGGTCTTTCCGACCTTTGCTTTACTAACCTTTTTCCTAAAATTTAAACTAACCATAATATTTTGTTTTAGCGCACGGTCCGGGTAGCCGTTGACATTCCGGCTCCACCGAATCCGCCGAATCCGCCTAAGCCGGACCCGGCATTGGACCGCCCTCCGTCACGCGACGTTGTCGATCCCGATACGCTTGAATTCTTCTTTGACTGTACATAGAAAGGCCAGAATATCCCGAACTTGATGGCCCTCTGGGGCCTTATGTAGCCGGCTGCGCTGAAATAGTCCACCGCATTGTCAGGCCACCCCATTCCGAGGTTCACGGCTTTCACGAATATGCATGCCCGTTTCCACTGTATGTTGACGAAAACGTCAATGTAGGGGCTGTTGCCGTACAGTTCGTCATTCTGGTTGTGAAAAAGACCCGTGTCCGGACTGTAGGCGGGGGCATGCCATTTTGTCGTGAAAGTTGCATTTGCACCTATCTGCATCTGCATCACTTTCTTGACTACATCAAACTGGAAATAATATCTCAAATTGAGTGCCAGCATGGGGAGAGGCAGGACATCCTGGTTGGAAGACACCTGGAAGAGTGCCATATTGTCAAAATGGAACTTCCATAGCCTGAAATTCTTCATCGCATGGACGGTCATCACGCTCATAGGTGTGCCATTTTGTCTTGCAATGCCCATATTGTCATAGTATATGTTGTTGCCCAGCAGCGAATAACCGAATCCGGCATCAAATTTCCATCTCGGTATGCTGATGCCGGCCTGCACTTTTGTGACTGAAATCTTTCCGAAGTCATTGTCCCACCAGTGATGGTTGGTGTGCATGTGCTCCTGATAATAGTCCGGCTCGCGGAGCGAGGTCTCGAAATGGGCCTTCAGGGAGAGCGGGCTGTTCCTGTCCCGTCTGAACGGATAGAAATTGACGGAAGCATTCGCGCTCACGAGGAAGTCATTGATTTCCGCCCCGAGGAAAGTGTATCTTCCCATTGCGTCCCAGTTCAGGTATTTCTTGTACTGTCCCTGCGCTCCGGCGTACAGGTAGACTGAGTTCCTGACTATGTTTTTCCCTTTCTTCAGGAAATCATTCGTGGCCGTGATGTCGTAGTAGTTAAGCAGCTTGTCCCCGAGCCCCACATCAAGCTTAGACACAATGCCCTGGTCGGACCATGGCTGCAGCCGCAGGTAGATTCTGTTCTCAAACTTCATTACGCGCATCGAGTCTGCCGAAGAAGTCGGGTTCATGTAGAAGCTGTTGTTGTAGAAGTCTCTTCCCGTCATGTCGGACAGCCCGATATTGTCCGTATAGTATTTTGTGAATGCCGAGTATTCGGAACTGTGGCCGATGAAGGCGGTGGTCAGCGACTTGTCTATGGAATCGGCAGCCGCAGCCCTTGCCTGTTCCTCTGCCGCAGCCCTGTCTGCTTCTTCTTTCAGAAGATTGGCTATGGCCGTGCTGTCACCTGTGGCATATATGCTGTCCCTTCTTGCCTGCTGCGCCTTTCTTTCCTTCCTCTTGCCTTTGCCTATGTTATATATGAAGTCAAACGGAATTCTGTACGACTGGTCAAGGAAGATGGTGTTCTTCTTGATTTTGTTTCTTGCATCAGTCAGGTGGACATTGATTTCCCTGGCATCCACGGTCGTGTCCCTGATCCACATGTTGTCCACTATTCCTCCGTTTTCGCCTCTCTCAACCTTATTGTAGATATAGCCGGCATGCATCAGGTATCTCTTCCCGAGATAGTTTGTCGCAGCCACGAATGTCCTGTTGTCGGTATCCTCGTTCTGGAGCATACCGTTTGAGCCGAACCTGTGGTATTCCAGGGTCAGGTTCAGTTCCGGCAGGATATTCTGGGTCGTGAGTATCTTTATGTCGGTCTCTTCCTTTTCCGAATTGGCGAACAATGTCCCCCAGTAGGCCAGTTCGGTGTACGGGGTCTTGGTGTTGAACATCGGAAGGTTTTCCGGAGAGTAGTTGTATGTCCTGTACGGTGTGTAGAATATCGCGTTCTCCTCGTCTTCCCTCCTGAAGAAATTGTAGGTCTCCGCCGGAGAGCCTATGACTCCCAGATATGTAGCATTGACATCCGTCTTCATGAACGGGTAGTCGTTGAAATGGTAGTTGTATGAAGTGTCCTGCGGCTGCAGGTTGACATTGTTGAAATATCTGTCATGCGTCCACATTATCAGTCTCTTGTACTGCATGGAATCCGGCACGGCATAAGTCTCCAGAATCCTCGGTGTGGCCGCAATTATGCTGTCCCTGCGTGCCCTGATGCTGTCCTTGGCATTCAGTATGCTGTCGGCCCTTGCCATCAGCTTCGGCAGCTCAAGCTCAGCAAGATACTTTTTCCTCTCCTTTCTTGACAGGGAATTGAACCATGCTATGGAGTCCCTGTATGCAGTCTCCGATGAGTCCTTGAAAATGAGAGAATCCAGCCTGTGCAGCTCGAGCGAGTCCCCTGCGGCCCTGAGTGAATCTCGGGTGCTGAGCCTCGTGAGCGAATCCCTGAGCTCGACATAATATCTGTATCGGAGCGGGTCCGTCTCCCTGAGCGAGTCCGGGGCAAAGATTGTGTCCCTGGCCGTCAGCTGCGGAATCAGCTCGAGAGCCGTTGAATCAGTTGCCGTTGAATCAGTTGTGCCGGAATCAGATGCGGCGGAGCCATGGGCAATGGAATCCATTGCCGCAGAGTCAATGATGAGGGAATCTGCCTCCGTCCCTGATATGCTGTCGCGAAAATGAGAATATCCGGAAGAACCGGCCGCTCTCCCGGCATCTATCCCGAAAGACTGGACCGCAGCCATCCCCACAAGTACGGCAGGAATCCATATTTTGGATATAACGCTTCTCATAAGAACCGACAAAGGTAGATACAAATTCTTAATTTTCAAAATCCACGGATTTCGGGGGTTCGGGGGGTCGGGACGGGACGGCACAGACGGCACAGGTTAAAATGTCGGGGTCTGTCGCGGCCGGTGGATATGTGAAATGTCTTCCACCGGCCGCGATTTTCCTGCTAAAGTGTGGCCGGTGGTATTTTGAAAATGCCGTCGGGCGCGAAAACCCTGCAAAACCACGGCCGGTGGACAGCATTTTGAGGCTCCACCGGCCGCGCTGCAGAATGACCATGTCGACAAGACTCTTCCCGGACACTCTCGGCCTTATTGGGCAGCAAGGACAATATGTCAAAAGGATTGCTCGAAACATATCCAAATGCACCCATTATATTCAAAGACACATTATTTGTTGATATTCCGAGATTTGCCGAAGAAGCATAAAGAATTTTATGTCAGCGGCAAATATGAAGCAAATTTTGGGCTCGAAATATTTTCCAAAAATTTGTTTGATTCTTTTTCGGACACTAATATATTTAGTTTACAAGATAAAGAATTTTCAATCAATATTGATTTTCAGTATTTTTTGCCCCAAATTTGTGTCCGCAACAGCCTCTGAAGAGAGACAATTTGCTTTTGTTTTCAATTAATTTGCTACATTTGTGGCAAAATTTGAATCAAGAAGCGTTTGCTTTATTCCCGGACGACGAATCTGGTAAATTCTATGATGAAGGGAAAGCGCAGACCTCTCTCACGATTATCTATGACATGTCATAGCATAGCGTGGGGCTGTTGCTTATTTTGTCATCGGGCTTTACCAGAGCCAGTCGTCCAGAATATGTCAATGGTTCCACGCTTCTATTTGGGATTTTAATGCCATTAGGGACCTATGGCGGTCTTACAAACACATGAAAACTTATCATTTTTTCTTGGCAGCTGTTGTCGTATGTCTGCTGCCAGGATGTGTTACCTTCAAGCCGTCTATGCTGAAGGTGGAAGATGCTCCTATTCCGGAAAAACTTCACAAGCTGGCGGTCATTACTCCATCGGCGCAAGTGGGAAATGTCAGGACAATAAAGTCGCAGAATTACGATTTTACTCTTTTTCAGAGAGAACTGGAGACGAACCTGATGGAAAGAGGTATTGGTGAAAATTTCGGTACGATAGAAATGGTCCTGATAACTCAACAGCCGCAATGGGGTCTGGGGCTGACACTTGCATCTGGTCTTACTTGTTGTACTCTGAATCTTCTTGGTTTCCCCATTTCGCGTACAAAAATTACAAACGAGTACGAGTTCAGAATTTATGATATAAATGACAATGAAATTGCGAAATATAACTATTCTGCTCAGGCTAAATCAGTCAATGGACTTTATTATGGAAAATCTTATGATGTGCTGTTAGTCGAGGTTGTCAAACAGGTACTTGAAAATTTTAAATCAGATCTCATGCGTGACGCAGCATCAATAAACAGGCATCTTGAGCAGGCTATGAAGCAGAACTGATATATGAGAATTCAAATAATCCGAGTATGAAAATTCGTTATATAATTTCGGCTGCAATTATTGTGTTCTTTTGTAATATAAGCATTGGTTCAATAAGTTTTGCGTCATCTTTCTCTGGAGCAGATGAGTATGACTTTATATCAGATAAAAATAAGGTTAGGTCAATGCTGAGCAATGGAGATAATGTTGCAGCATATGAGTATATCCGACAGCGTTTAGAGGATGATTATCCGGAGAATGCCGCCATGGAATACAGGTATTATACACTTGTCAATGAAATTTCGCTGGAAATAGGAAATGAATACATGCAGGTAATCATGACCTCAATTGATATGTCCCGAGCAATGTATCTGGTCTCATATCAGCAGGCTTCAATACAATTGTCTAATTATTTGTTGAATTCTGCGGCGTCAAAAGGCAATCAAGACGCTTTGCGTAGACTTCAGGCGAATGCTATAGTGTCAGGCTTTGGAAACCAATATGGTGGGGGCAGCACAAGCGGATATACACCATCAAGACAGAACGAGACATGTAGTCTTTGTAAAGGACATGGATGGATTCCCGGCTCTTCAACACCGACTTACGGCAATACTGGTACCACGGTGTGTCCTGATTGCGGAGTTGTCAATTTGTCTCACAGTCATGACCGTTGTCCGGCATGCATGGGTAAAGGATATATATACAGGTAGAAATAAATTTTTTAAGCAATGAAAAGAATATTTTATTTATTGGTAGCAGCAGCATTTGTTGTCTGTTCATGTGATTCTCTTGTTCCAAATCATTTGGAACAAGAGAATGAAAATGGAGGAAGTGGTTCAGACGATCAGGGTGGAATTTCATCGGAAACAGCAAGCAAGTTAGTTAAAGAAATTGTTTGGGAAGACGATGAAATGATACTTTTTGATTATGATGATAAAAACAGAATAATTAAAATATCCTGGACTGATATAAATAGTGAGTATAGCTATTTCTATGAACTCAAGTATCTTCAGAATAATGTCATCCAATTGCTGTATAATGGGCATGATCCTGAACCGCTTCATTATGAATTTGACAGTGACGGATTCCTGAAGAAAACCAGCATTAATGAAAATTACTATACCGAATATTTTTATATTGACGGCATATATTCATCATCTTTGACAAAGAGCAATGATGAATTTGGAAAGTTCACTTCAGAAACTTCCGCTATTTATGAAAATGGGAATTGTGTCATTTTATCTCACCATGATGAATTTATTGATACTGATGGCGATGAAAATGATTCCAGCTATGATAGTGAATATTCCGAAATATGGACATATACCGACATTGAAAATAAAATGAATGTAGATATTTTCAGTAGGATAGATCCGGAGGAAATGTATTTTAAATTAAAAGGAATTTCAAGTCATGATTTACCGGCCACTTACGGAAATTATATGTATGAATATGAATTTGATGATGACGGATATGTGACTAGAATTTCCTTGATTAACAATATGGAAGGGACAGTTGATATTTGTTTGATAACATATTGCTGATATTCTGTTTAGAAGAATAGTTAATTTAAAATTTGATATAATTTATTAAGCCATGAAAAGAATTTTAAGTTTGGCATTACTCTGTTTGTCAGTTCTTTTTTCTTCTTGTGACAAATCATTGTCATCTGGTGGCTCCATACCCCAGACACTGAGAAAAGGGGATAAAATTGTACTCAGTAATATGTCTCCGTTGGGCTTTGGCTTTTTTAAGGTTACAGGTATCGGGGAAGGGCAATGGGCCATGGAGGAGTCTCCAATCATAGCGGAGTCTTATTCACAGGCAACATTTCAGTATTCTGTTACTGGTCCAGATACGGCAGTGTTGACAAGTCAAAATTATCAGTCAAGGACTGGCAGAAGGTGGAACATAACGATGAATATGACATTTGAAACAGAAAAAACAGGATCTTATGTTCTCAATGATGTAGCACTGGGTACAACTGCTTCTTATACAACTTCAGGTACATTCAAAATAAAATAAGGTTTTCTATTATTCGAAATCTTATGGCCCTGCCATGAAATTGAGTTGCTGCTTTAATTTAGAGGGAGTGCGAAACGGCAGCACAGGTTAAAATGTCGGGGTCTGTTGCGGCCGGTGGACATGTGAAATGTCTTCCATCGGCCGCGATTTTCCTGCTAAAGTGTGGCCGGTGGTATTTTGAAAATGCCGTCGGGCGCGAAAACTCTGCAAAATCGCGGCCGGTGGACAGCATTTTCTATCTAAGAACCATATGTGCTTCGGAAATTATTTTTCCACCGAAATTCCTTCCTCTGCCATTTCCTTCAGCGCTTTCTTATGACCCTCGTCATCGACCCAGGCGAGGGCGGGGGAGAGCAGATGTACTTTCATGCCGGCCCGGAGGATGTCCTCGCAGGTGGAGCGGACGCAGTATTCGGTTGCGATTCCGCAGACATAGACATCGGTAGTGTCCAGGAGAGAGAGTATTTCTCCGAGCGACTGGCCGGCGCTGTTCATGGCTTCGAAGCCTGAATACTGTTCCACAGCAGGATTGCATCCTTTGTAGAATGTCAGTTCTTCACCGGCATACGGCCTCAGACTCTCATGGATGTCACCTCCGTGGGTGCCCTGTACGCAGTGGGCGGGCCAGATGCCTCCGAATTCCTTGAATGAACTGTGGTCGGCAGGGTGATGGTCGCAGACAAAGAGAATGGGGAAAGTGTCCAGGATTTCTTCCCCGGAGTCCCCCTCCTGACTTCCCGTTAGCCTGTCAATTGCCTTGACTGCCTCATTGACTGCATTTTCTGAATTTTTGCATGCCATAGACCCGTCGATGAAGTCATAGAGCATGTCGACGACTACCAGTGCTGAATTTTTCATCATTTGAGATTGAAATCGTTAATTTCTTTTGTGAGCCGGTTGATTATGTCCATCTTGAGGTCGTATAGAGAATCGGAGATGTCAACCTTGTAGTAATGAGGGTTGATGAG
>JADIMJ010000097.1 GCA_017694835.1 Candidatus Cryptobacteroides gallistercoris | reverse complement strand
GATTATGAGTCGTTCATTAAGAAAAGGTCCTTATATCCAGGAGAGTCTGGAAAAGAAAATTCTTGCTATGAATGAAGGTAGCATGAAGAAAGAGGTTGTCAAGACTTGGTCACGCGCAAGTATGATCTCTCCTGACTTCGTGGGTCACACTATCGCTGTTCATAATGGAAACAAGTTTATTCCGGTTTATGTTACAGAAAACATGGTGGGCCACAAGCTCGGTGAGTTCGCTCCGACAAGAACATTCAGAGGCCATTCGGGCAATCGTAAATAATTTAAAATGAAATTGTAATTATGGGAGCTCGCAAAAGAAAAATGGCCGAGAGGCTTAAAGAGATAAAGAAGCATACAGCTATTGCAAAGCTGAATGATGTTCCTACTTCACCCCGCAAGATGCGTCTCGTGGCAGACCTTGTCAGGGGAGTTGAGGTGAACCGTGCCCTTGATATCCTGAGATTCTCAAAGAAATCTGCGTCAATCAGCCTTGAGAAGCTTCTCCGCAGCGCCATCGCCAACTGGGAAGCCAAGAATCAGGACAATTCTCACGAATTGGATAACGGCAATGTGTATGTGCAGACCATCATGGTGAATGAAGGCCGCACGCTCAAGAGAATCCGTCCATGTCCGCGGGGACATGCCGGAAGGATCCGCAAGCGTTCCAACCATGTCACCGTCATCCTCGATGTAAAGAAACCAACTGCAACAGTGGAGGAATAAATTATGGGACAGAAGACAAATCCTATCAGCAACAGAATCGGCATCACCCGTGGTTGGGACTCTAACTGGTGTGGTGGTAACTATGCGGAAAAGATAGCAGAGGACTATAAGATCCGCAAATATCTCACGAACCGTCTTTCAAAGGCAAGCCTTTCAAAGATTGTCATCGAGAGGACTCTCAAGCTTATCACTGTGACTATCCATGCCGCAAGACCGGGTGTAATCATCGGAAAGGGCGGCACAGAGGTCGACAAGCTCAAGGAAGAGCTCAAGAAAGTGACTGAGAAAGATGTCCAGATCAACATCTTTGAAGTCAAGAAGCCTGAAGTAGACGCCCACATCGTGGCAGACAACATCGCCCGTCAGATTGAAGGCCGCGTTTCCTACAGAAGAGCCATCAAGATGGCAGTAGCCACTACCATGAGGGTAGGTGCAGAGGGCATCAAGGTTCAGATCAGCGGCCGTCTCGGCGGAGCTGAAATGGCAAGGAGCGAAATGTTCAAGGAAGGACGTACTCCTCTCCACACATTCCGCGCTGACATTGACTATGCGCTTGCAGAGGCTCACACCAAAGTGGGTGTCCTTGGCATCAAGGTGTGGATCTGCAACGGTGAAGTCTACGGCAAGAGAGACCTCTCTCCTAATGCCGGTGTCGCAGCCAATGCCCAGCAGCATGGCGGACAGAACCGCGGAGGAAGAGGCGACCGCCGCCGTGACCGCCGCCGTTCAGACCGCAAGGAAAACAAATAATTCATACAGACGGTCCGGCGCGGCCGTCTGCAAGTTAGACAAAAGGTGACACCGGCTCCGGACATGACTCGCCGTCATTTCTGAGTCCGTGTCACTTTTCTTATTCATATAGCAATCGGATGAAAAGAATTTTATTTGCAGCCTGTGCGGCTGCTGTGCTGGCAGGATGTGCCGGAGAGGGCGACACTACCAGGATATCAGGAAAAATTGATGCGGAGGGAATCAATGAAGTCAATGTGATTATACCGGAACTTCAGATTGATACGCTTGTCCCTGTATCAAATGGAAAGTTCTCGCTTGAAGTGCCTGCGGATGCCTCTGTATTCGGAAGCATCCAGGCTGCGAATTACGGGGTGGAATTCATCCCGGACGGGACTTCGCTTTCAGTGGTGCTGTCGGATGAGCCGTCCGTGACATCGGGCGCAGGTGCCGGCAAGTCAGTGCAGGAAAGATACAATGAGTTCAAGACCCGTTCTGTGGAGCTCCGCAATGACATGCAGGCTCTTATGGAGCAGATTTCCGCAGACATGACCCTGTCTGACGAAGAGAAGTCAGCGAAGCTTCAGGAAAGTTCAGAATCGGTCCTGGACGAATACATGCAGTACAACAGGACAATGCTTGAGTCCAACAAGGACAATATTCTGGCGCTGTTTGCTGTCCAGAATCTCGGGATGGACATGACCGACCAGGCCCTGGATTCTCTCCTTGGCACATTGTCGGAAAAACTTCAGCAGAACGAGTTTGTCGTGAAACTCCGCAAGAGCATCAGCGTCAGGGAAAAGACTGCCGAAGGAAAGATGTTCATCGACTTTACGGCCGAACATCCGGACGGCAGCCCTGCGAGCCTGTCCGACTATGTAGGCAAAGGAAAATATGTCCTCGTGGATTTCTGGGCCTCATGGTGCGGCCCGTGCAAGGATGAGATACCGAATATAAAGGCCGTGTGGAACCAATACCGCTCAAAGGGTCTCGATGTCCTGAGCGTGGCCGTCTGGGACAATCCTCAGGCCACAAGGGATACCGCCAGGGCATACGGAGTCAACTGGAAGCAGATAGTAAACGCGCAGTCTGTCCCTACTGAACTCTACGGCATTGAAGGGATTCCGCATGTCATACTCTTCGGCCCCGACGGGACAATCCTCAGGAGGAACCTCCGCGGGGAGCAGATAGCCGCCGAGGTGGCAAAGTATCTTGACTGAAAGGAATCTTGACACTCAGAGAAAAAATAGCATTGTTTCCGCATTCCCCGGGAGTCTACAGATATTATGACTCCGAGGGGAATGTCATTTATGTGGGTAAGGCAAAGGACCTGCACAAGCGTGTGGCCCAGTATTTCGTGTCCCCCGAAAGACTGACCCGAAAGACCGCCATAATGGTCTCCAAAATTGCCGATGCGCAGTATTCTGTGGTGGACACGGAGGCGGATGCCCTGCTTCTGGAGAACAATCTCATCAAGCAGTACAAGCCGAAATACAATATTCTGCTCAAAGACTCAAAGACATATCCGTGGATTTGTGTCAGCGCCGATGAATTTCCGAAGGTTTACCTGACCAGACGGCTGGCCCGGGACGGCTCGAGGTATTTCGGACCCTACAGTTCCGTGATGCATGCCAGAAATCTTCTTGAACTCTTTTCGGAGCTCTATCCCCTGCGGACCTGCAGCAATAGGATCACATCCGATTCCGTCCTGCGCCGCAAGTTCCGCCCTTGCCTCAATTATCACATAGGCAGGTGCAGAGGATGCTGCATCGGTGGCATTTCCGCCAAAGAGTACAACGGCTATATCGAGGAGATTGTCCGGCTCCTGAAAGGAGGAGGGCGCGAGATGATACAGCACTACAGGGCTCTGATGGAACAGGCCGCGGCTGAGCTTGACTTTGAGTCGGCGGAAATATACAAGGGAAAGATGCAGTCTCTCGAGAAGCATTACAGCAAGTCGATTATTACCGGAACCGGCACCGGGGATGCCGATGTGTTTTCCCTCGTCTTTGATTCCAGCGATGCATACGGCAATTTCATGCGGCTGCGCCAGGGTGCGGTAATCCAGTCTCTCAATCTCGGGTTCCGCATGAACATCGAGGAGGATCATGCCGAAGTGCTGGGCATGTTCATAGCCGAAATCCAGTCGAAGTTCGGTGCCCTGTCCAAGGAAGTGATTGTGCCGTTCTATCCCGATGTCGAGATTGACGGGGTTGAATTCAGGATTCCTGTGAGGGGGGACAAGCTCGCCTTGCTGGAGCTCAGTGCCAAGAATGCCAAAGAGATGAGATTCAACGCACTGAAGCAGAAAGAGCATACAGATCCGGACGAATTCAGGAGAAAAGTACTTGAGGAGCTCCGTGATGCACTGGGAATGAAGGAGCTGCCGGTGCATATAGAATGTTTTGACAACTCGAACATCCAGGGGACCAATCCGGTGGCCTCATGCGTTGTCTTCAGGGACGGTGTCCCTTCAAAGAAGGACTACAGGCACTTCAACATCAAGACAGTGGTCGGGGCCAATGACTATGCATCAATGAAAGAAGTCGTCAACCGGCGCTATTCCAGGATGCTGGCTGAAGCTCCGGACGATCTTCCCCAGCTGGTGGTCATAGACGGCGGCAGGGGCCAGCTCTCCTTTGCCTTCGAGGCTCTGTCCGAGCTCGGGCTGACGGGCAGGCTCACCGTCATCGGCCTTGCCAAGCGCCTTGAGGAGGTCATCAGGGTCGGTGACCCGTACCCGCTTTTCATCGACAGGAATTCCCAGGCCCTGAAAGTCCTGCAGAGGATCCGCGACGAGGCGCACCGCTTCGGAATCACCCATCACAGGAACAGGCGCAGCAAGGCCCAGACCGAGTCCGCTCTCCGGGACATCAAAGGCGTGGGGGAGAAGACGGAACAGCGGCTGATACTGCATTTCGGCAGTGTGCCGAGGATTGCTGCCGCGTCAGTCGATGACCTTGCCGGTCTTGTGGGACATGACCTCGCCGTAAGGATTCATGAGGCCCTGCAGAAGAAGGATGCATGAAGCCATGACTGCGGATTGCCGCATATGGAGAAAAGAAGATTGCCGCATATGGAGAAAAATTCAGGACAATGAAGAAATCATCGCACAAGATACTCGGTCTCTATGACCTGTTCCTGATAGCAGGAGTCATCGTCTGCAACGCCGCATATTCGTTCATGACGGGGTCTGCGGACTTCCTGGGCTCTGCAGCCGGCATCGCCGGTGTCATATGTGTCGTCCTTGTGGCCAAGGGCAGCATCTGGAACTACGCGTTCGGCCTTGTCAATGTGACTCTGTATGCAGTCATTTCCTGGAAAGCGTCCCTGTACGGGGATGCCGCCCTCAATGCCCTCTATTATCTCCCGATGCAGTTCATCGGATGGTGGCAGTGGAAAAGGCGCGGGGCCGCAGTGTCGGAGAGCAGGGCAGGCAACCCGGAGCATGATGTCAGGGTCCGGGCCAGGCGCATGACATGGAAGCAGCGCATGGCCCTGTTTGCCGGATGCGCCGTACTCGTGGCCGCCGTCGGCCTCATTCTGGACAAGGCCGGTGACCCGCAGCCCTACAAGGACTCCGCGACGACTGTGCTCAGCATCATAGCCCAGGCCCTTATGGCAATGGCCTTCATGGAGCAGTGGCTGCTCTGGATATTGACAAATGCAATAAGCATCGTCATGTGGGCCGTCTGCATAGCTCAGGGACAGCCGCATGCGGAGGTCATGGTAATCATGTGGTCGTTCTATCTGCTCAATTCCCTCAACGGATTCCGCGTCTGGATGAAACTCAGCCGCAGTGCAGTTCAGATTGAACCAGAGCCCCGTAGAATGATGAAATAGAAAAAAATCTTTCATTTTTCGTATTTTTTTACTTAATTTGCACCCCAGTTTGAAACCTATGAGGTGTTTTTTGTAAACAGACAAGTGTATTTAAACATAAACTATTAATTCTTAAATTTTACAATCATGTCAGAAGTTGCAGAAAAAGTAAAGAAAATCATCGTTGAGAAATTGGGCGTTGATGAGTCAGAAGTTACAGAGACAGCAAGTTTTCAGAACGACCTCGGTGCAGATTCACTCGATACAGTAGAGCTGATCATGGAATTTGAGAAGGAGTTCGGCATCAATATCCCTGATGAGGATGCAGGAGACAAGATTTCCACTGTAGGTGATGCCATCGCTTATATTGAGAACAAGCTGAAATAATTCTGTACTTATTGATGATAAAAGGGGAGCGGCTCATACTGATGCCGCTCCCCTTGTCTTATGTCAGGTCCGGAGGAGGCCATGCTGTCTCACAGGCCCCGGCCCTGTCTATCTCTTCGGTACTGCATAAGTGAGTCTCATCATAGGGACACCGCGTTCGGCAAGAGGCACGTCCGTGTTGTCATATCCCGGCCACTGGGGTCCGTGCAGGGAGCATACATAGTACCTGTCCTTGTCGAGCTGCGGCGAAGAACTGGTGGACTCGCTTGATGCGTTGCTCATCATTGCAGCAAGGTAATAATAGTTGTAGTAGTTGCTGTAGTCGTAATATCCGCCGTACCCGTATCCGTATCCATAGCCGTAGTTGCCGTACCCGTACATATTGTTGTAGTAGTTGGCGTATGCCAGATTCTGCAGATAGTCGTTCATGGCGGAGTTGTCATTTTTCTGGACAACCGTTTCGGTGGCAAGTATCAGCATCCACATGTCCCTGTTGCTGAAGTCTGAGTCAGGGGACATCTTTATTATTTCCTGGACATGGTGCGTGACATCCGGAGAATAGCTTGAAGTTGACCAGTTGACGTCGCCCTGGTTTTCGGATTCCACGCTCGCGTCCGTCAGTCCGGCATAGTATACGGAGTGTGTGGTTTCTGAATCTCCGTCAGACGATTCGATTTCGGAGTCCAGCCTGCATGTCGGGCTGAGCATTGTCGGGTAGATGTCCTTCAGACTGAAGTCGGGATCGTCGAACGGGAATATCAGGGATGCCTTGTTTATAACGACTCTTGATGAGTCTACTCCGTTGAGCCTGAAATGTCTGCATATCGAGTCCCGGATTTCCTTGGCCGAAATGGCAGGCTTTGGCCCGTAGCCTCCCTCGATGTCTATGCGCTCTGTCGCCCTTGCTGCATTCGCCTGCGGGTCATGGGGATTGAACTTCTCGTGAAAGCAGAGGTTCAGGGCATACTGGGACACCGTGGTGCTGTATGTGAGGCTCTGGGCACCGAAGTAGAACATGAATGAAGTGTCCTTCCTCTCCCCGTCATATTCCGCTGAAAATTTCAGCTGGGCATAGTTCCCGCTTACGACATAGTTGTCGGAGACGCTTATCGGAAGGTCGAACATGTTGATGCGGCCTGTATTGCCGACAGGGTCATCTGTCCTTAAGTATATCCCGGGGAGCTCGGCGGTATATTTCCCGAGCGAGTCCATGTCGGCGAATTTCTCCTTGAGGATGTCGATGTATTTCTGTCCGAAAGCTGCGGAAAAGTCGAAGGAAAGGGAATCGGAGCCATTGTATACGGTCTTGGCTATGACTTCGTCCCCGATGATCCCGTCTTCCTGCATCCTGTATCCGGAACTTGCATAGATGTATTTTGACCCGAGGTCCTTCTTGATTTCATGGACATAGATGTTCTGGAGGATGCTGGCGTTGCTTTTGTCCGGGTACGACAGGGTGTCCTTTGCCGCCGACAGGTGGAACTGGATTATTTTCGGGTCGGTGCCGAAGTCCATTTCTTCATATACGGGGATGAGGGTGAATGAGCTGGTCCTTGTCGACAGCCCGTTTTCAGCATCCCTGACCGCACCTACCGTTATTCTGCTTGAACTGAAGCCGGAAAGGCTGTCACAGTATTCTGTCTTTATGTCCCTGAGCGGGAACTCATACATGTATATGTCGTACATCTGGTCCGTGGGAATGAAATTCTCCCCCAGACTTTCATCTATATAAACGCATGAAGATATGCCGAGAGCGGCAACTGTTCCTGAAAATAGCAGTCTTGTAAAGCCGTAGCCTTTGCGTTTCATGTCCATCATTTTGTTTCTGTTTTGTCCCGGAGGCAGTCGTGGCGACTAATCAGACCGTGCCGTAGAATCTGTCGTATTCGTCGACATAGGAGCCGTCGGCAACAGCCTTCCCGTCATATTCAAGTACGGGAATGCCGAGTCCCCTGCAATATCCGGCAAGCCGCCCGTCTATGTCGCCGGACCCGAAGATGATGCCGTCGGAATACCGGGCCGCCATTTCAGCAACATCCGTGCCGTCAGGATTGTCCGGCAGCCCGAGGTCGCCGGCTGTAAGATTGCCCATTATGATTTTGTCCCGGAGGTCAGGAGAGAATTTCTCTTCAGGGACATCGTTGTAAAGCGAGAGCACCACTTTGCTTTCCGAGAATATTGGGTCTTCCCTGTATGCCTTCTTGAGGTAGACCGGGAGAATCTGGGAAATCCATCCGTGGCAGTGGATGATGTCAGGGGCCCACCTGAGCTTCTTTACGGTCTCCAGTACGCCCCTCGCGAAAAATACGGCCCTCTCGCCGTTGTCCGCGAAGAATGCCCCGTTTTCGTCCCTGTATATCTGTTTCCTGTGAAAATAGTCCTCGTTGTCTATGAAATAGACCTGAATCCTGGCTGCGGAGATTGAAGCCACCTTGATGACAAGCGGCCTGTCCACATCATTGATGATGATGTTCATCCCAGAAAGTCTGATCACTTCATGAAGCTGGTTCTTCCTTTCGTTGATGCATCCGTACCTCGGCATGAAAGACCGGATCTCCTTCTTCCTTTCCTGGATTCCCTGAGGGAGATATCGTCCTATGCGGGATATGTCTGATTCCGGCAGATACGGAAATATTTCCGAGTTGACAAAAAGAACTCTCTTAACAGAATCTCCCATGTTCAATTTTTTAAAGACAAAATCTCAACAAAGATAATATTTATTTTTGATATTTCACTATCTTTGACCCCGATTGGAATATTGCATATGTCAAAGGGAGAAATAAGGACAGTCCGCAGGCGCATCGTCAATGCCTACATCTCGTCGGTCATAAGCATCAGCCTGGTGCTTCTTCTGGTCGGGGTGGCGGGCCTTCTGCTTGTGAACGCACGCTCCGTGTCTGACTATTTCAAGGAAAACATGAAGGTTTCGGTCATGCTCAAGCCGGATGTATCCGATGACGAGGCGGCAGACTTCCAGTCCGGGCTGGAGGAAATGCGCTTCATCCGGAACACGGAATATATCTCGCGCGAGCAGGGTGCGGAGGAGATGGCAGAACTTCTCGGACCCGATTTTCTGGATGTGTTCGATTCGACCCCGATACCGGTTTCCATAGACGTCACTCTGGATGCCGGGTATGTGTCAAGGGACAGCCTTGAACTGGTGAAGAGGGAGATATCGGAGTCCCCGCTTGTGGATGAAGTTGTGTATCAGATGTCTCTCGTCGAGGCCCTCAATGCCAACCTGAGCAAAATCTCCTCGGTTCTCGCGATATTCATAGCACTGATGCTGTTCATCTCGTTCGTGCTGATAAACAATACCGTGAGACTCAGTGTCTTTGACAAGAGGTTCATCATCCACACGATGAAGATGGTCGGCGCTACGAGGGGGTTCATCCGGGCTCCGTTCATGGTCCGCGCCCTGTTCCAGGGCCTGTTTTCCGCCATCATGGCGATATTGATGCTGCTTGTCATACTGTTTTTCATCAGGAACGGCTTTGCGCAGCTGTTTGAGATATTCCGTCTTGACCTGCTGCTCGTCGTGATGGGGATAGTCATCGTGTCCGGGATTGCGATTTGTATGGGCAGCACCTGGCTGACGGTGAACAAGCTTGTCTCCCTCAATAAGGATGAGCTTTATTTTTAGCTGAAGGATGTTCCGGCTTTTTGATTTGAATTGATGATTGTTCCGACGATATGAATATGAATGGGAAATATAATGGATCCGCGGACATCTTCCCGGGTCCGGCAAAGAAGAGTCCCGGACAGGAGAGTCCGGAGGACGGCAGGATGGCAATGGGTGCAAAAGGAGTGAGACTCCTCCTTGCCGGGCTTGTCGTCATGGTGTCCGGCTATATCCTGATGACCGGAGGCGGAAGTGACGACCCCGGCGTATTCAACTATGCAATGTTTGATTTCCGCAGGCTTGTTGCGGCTCCGGTTGTTATTGTGGCGGGCATAATTGTCGAGATTGCGGCTATAATGAAAATTTTCAAATGAACAAAGAGGTATGGAATGGTATGAAGCAATAATCCTGGGCCTTGTCCAGGGACTGACTGAATTCTTGCCTGTGAGCAGCAGCGGGCATCTTATCATAGGGAAGGAGCTTCTCGGAGTGGAGGCTGCCGATGACCTTGTCTTCGAGGTCCTTGTGCATGCGGCCACCGTGCTCAGTACGATAGTGGTCTTCAGGAAGCAGCTGTGGGACCTGCTGAAGGGCTTCTTCAAGTTCAAATATAATGAGGAGACGGATTATGTGCTGAAAATCTGCGTGTCCATGATTCCGGTCTTCATTGTCGGGGTCTTCTTCAAGGATTTCGTAGAGGGGCTTTTCCAGTCAATCTTCGTGGTCGGCGTCGCCCTGGTGTGCACCGCGGTACTGCTCTTCCTGTCCGACATGATGTCAGGCCGGCATTCGAAGCAGTCTCTGTCCGAGAGGAAGAATTACCGCAACGGCATATCATACTGGCAGGCATTCGTGGTGGGCCTCGGCCAGGCCTTTGCCGTGGTCCCGGGCCTTTCCCGTTCCGGCACCACGATTTCGACCGGCCTGCTGTGCGGAGTGAGAAGGGATGTCATGGCTCAGTTCTCATTCCTGATGGTGATGATTCCTATTCTGGGCGAGTCTTTCCTTCAGCTTGTCGGCGGTGAAATGACGGGTTCCTCAATAGGTGCCGTGCCTCTGGTTCTTGGCTTCGCCGCAGCCTTCGTCTCCGGCCTCTTCGCCTGCAAGGTCATGATAGCCATCGTCAAGAAGGCCAAGCTCTCCTGGTTCGCCCTCTACTGTGCAATTGTGGCGATGCTCATATTCATATTCGCCTGATGGACGGTACCCGGTCTCTGACATATTTTGTCGCGGACGTGCATCTGGGGCTGGATGTCAGTTCCCCGGCCGACAGGGAAGCGCGCTTCGTCGGATTCCTTAAGTCCATCCCCGCCGGCAAGACCGAGGCCCTGTATCTTCTGGGGGACATCTGGGATTTCTGGTATGAATACAGGGATGTGGTCCCGAAAGGGTATGTCCGGGTATTCGGTGCCCTTTCCGACCTTATGGACGCCGGGGTCAAGGTTTATTTTTTCCAGGGCAACCATGACGTGTGGACTTACTCCTATTTTGAGGAACTCGGCATGAAGAGGCTTGTGCAGCCTTGCCTCGTGCGCATAGGAGGGAAGGATTTCTGCCTCGGGCACGGGGACGGGCTCGGGCCTGTCCCTTTCGGATACAGATTCCTCAGGGGGGTATTCCACTGCCGTTTGCTTCAGTTCATGTTCAGCCTTCTGCACCCGTGGCTGGCATTCCGGCTGGGCAATTCCTGGTCACGCGGCAACCGTCTGGCACGCCGGGAGGAATATGTCTTCAGGGGGCAGGACGAACCGCTTGTCAGGTTCGCCGAAGCATATTCGCTCAGTCATCATGTCGATTATTTCATTTTCGGGCACTATCACTGTGAGGTCAGCATGACTTTGTCCTCCGGGGCGCGGCTGTTCGTGCTCAAGGACTGGATCGGCTCCTCTCCCTATCTGTATTTCGACGGGATTTCCGTTTCGGGAGGATATTTCCAGAAAAGCGAGTAGTAGAGTCCTTCGAATTCCCCGCTGTCCCATTTCCTGACGAGGTCTTCTATGGGTTCGTCTTCTCCTTCGGGGTCATAGGGCCTCTTGAGGTCGGTGCCGAAGATTTTGGCCACGCCCTGCCAGAATCCGGCGGCAATGCCGTTCTTGTAATCTTTTATTATGTTATAGGAAGATTTCCCGACTTCCCTGTCAATCAGTCTCATCAGCAGCGCTCCCTGCGAGACGGTCAGGTTTCTCATCGGCTTCTCGAACACGTCGAAGAGCTCTTTCTGCATCGCGCCTATGTATCTGTCCCTTTTTATTCCCCTCAGGTTGTCTGCTGCAATCGTGCTGTCGACTTCCTGCACCAGATGCCTTGCCACAAGGGCGTACGGATATACCTTGCTGAAATTGTGCACGAGGCGGTAGTATTTTCTCCATTCCCGCCCTTTCTGCCTCGGCAGCTTCTCGTAGACCCTCGCCGCAGGCAGATTGTCCATATAAATGGTGTCTTTCCCGTTCACTATGTACTGCATGTACTTGTCGTCCCCTGTAACTGATGCCGGAGGATTCTGTGGCATCGTATTCTCCCATCCCGCATTCAGGGCTCCGTCCGCCCCTCCTGTCTGTACCGTCCCCGTGCAGATATTTCCCGCTTCCGCCGTCATGCAGCTGCCAGCAAACGCCGCCGTACAAATGATGATATGGTAAAGAAATCTTTTCATCTTCCTGTGGCCGGTCACGGCATCAAAATGATGATCTGAATCGTTGCAATTCCGTGTCGCACACTGTCAGTTGATTGGTATCCAATTCATCAAGCAATTGCGGTGCTGTTTTCAGCTTTCCATATCTTGCACATTTCTTGTCCTTTGAGAAATAATGCCTGATGATGATGCTGGGTTTTTCCGACGGTTTTGTTGTACCTGTCTTTTATACATTTTAACATAATCTGTAAATTGTTTCTTATGTAATTACAAAGAAACACAAAAATCTTGTAAAGATAAAGTTTGGTGAAAATAATCGAAAAATGGTTGGTCCCTGCCAGCTATGAATGAGAATGTGGTGGACGGAGTCCCGTATTCCAATGAAGGTATATGTTACAGTGCTTCATTCGGTGCTGCTTCAGCTTTCCGGCGGTCAAAAACCGGCGGAAATATTTTTTATCACTCTTTGTAACATTGTGATAAATGATACTTTAGCTATCAAATTTTCTGGTCAAAAATATTTCAATTTTTCTTCATTTTTATTTGGTTTTAAGGAATTTTTACTATCTTTGCAGTCCCTTAATTGAGGCTAATTCTGTTTAAATGAATGATACTCAATGATTTAAGGTGCAGGAAAATATTATTTAAAGTAATAGAACGATGTTACAACCGAAGAAAACAAAATTTAGAAGGCAGCAGAAAGGCCGCATGAAAGGTCTTGCCCAGAGGGGCAACCAGCTCGTGTTCGGCTCTTTCGGCATCAAGACCTTGGAAAATTGTTGGCTTACCGGTCGGCAGATTGAGGCTGCCCGTCAGGCTGTAGTGCGCTATATGAAGCGTGAGGGAAAGATCTGGATCAGGATATTCCCGGACAAGCCGTACACCAAGAAGCCTGCTGAAGTGCGAATGGGTAAAGGTAAGGGTAATCCCGAGGGATTCGTTTGTCCGGTTACTCCGGGCCGCATCCTGATTGAGGCTGAAGGCGTTCCTATGGAGGTTGCAAAAGAGGCTCTCCGCCTCGGCGCGCAGAAGCTCCCGGTGACCACCAAGTTCGTCGTGCGCAGAGATTATGTTGAATAGTTTAATGGAGACAGAAAATGAAAGCATCTGAAGTACGTGAAATGTCAATCGCAGACCTGCGTGACCGCATCGAGGCCGAGAAGGCTGCCCTCGACACAATGAAGATCAACCATGCCGTCTCTCCATTAGAGGATACGTCAAAGATCAAGAAGTCAAGGAAAGACATCGCCCGCATGATGACCATCCTTGCCGAAAAAGAAAAACAGAACTAAAATTCGAGTCTGATGGAAAGAAATCTTCGTAAGGAAAGAATAGGAGTAGTGGTCAGCAACAAGATGGACAAGTCTGTCGTAGTTGCGGTTGCGACTATGGAGAAGCATCCGGTTTACGGAAAGTTCGTGAAGAAGACCACCAAATTCGTCGCTCATGATGAGAAGAACGAGTGCAGCGAAGGCGATACTGTCCGCATCATGGAGACCCGTCCTTTGAGCAAGACAAAGAGATGGA
>JADIMJ010000096.1 GCA_017694835.1 Candidatus Cryptobacteroides gallistercoris | reverse complement strand
GCGCGCGCCGATGGTACTGCCCCACCAGGTGGGAGAGTAGGTCGCTGCCGCTTTTAAATGGCCAGGAATGGCCGGGAGTCCCGGAGATGACGGAAGTCGTCCCCGGGACTCTTTCGTTATGTGAGAGGCTGAGGCGTGGCATCCTCATCCGCGGAGGCGGTACATTTCCAGTTCCCCAGAGGCGGCACCGTCAGAATGAACCGCGGCCGATGGAATGCAAAACACCTGTCCACCGGGCGCGATATTGCGGCCTTTTCGCGGCCGTCGGCATTTTGAAAATGCCATCTGGCACACTTCCCGGCAAAATCGCGGCCGTCGGAGGACATTTTATATATCCACCGGGCGCGCCTAAAGATTGCGGGAGACTTTTAGAAGAGTTCGCGCGTCTGGTAGTCTCCCCTGCTGAAGCTGATTTTATATCCTATTTGCTCTAAAGCGTCATTAAGAAGTTGAATTCCTTCGGCTGATTCGGCTCCCGAGGATGCTTTGTTTTCGTAGATGGAATATATGCCGCGGACATTTTCAGGCGATATGTTCGGCATTACTACATTGGCGCCTGCGAGTATCCCGAGTTCTCGCCCGGAGCAGTCATGCAATAAGTCTGAAGACTCTCTTTGGCGGGCAGAATTGAAGAGATTGTAAACATTTTGCGGAACGGGCAGGCTTGCGAGGGCAGTCGTGGCGGGGATGAGGGCATCAGGAAACATGAGCCTGAAAATGGAAATTAGCCTGAGTGTCATGCTGACCGGCTCAATCATCCTGACCTGCTTAATCTTGCTGACCCCTTCAGTCTTGCCTGCAGGCTCAATCATGCCGTTACATTTGGCTCTTCTGCGGGGTTTGCATAATTTCCCCAGCGGGGTGTCCTTATGCGGTATGTATGGGCCGATGCCGATCATTTCCGGCCTGAAGGACTGAATGAAGAGAATATCTTCAACAATGTTGCTGATTGTCTGGAACGGACTTCCTGTCATGAATCCGGTTCCGGTCTGATAACCTATTGATTTCAGGACATCAAGGCAGTGAAGGCGGCGGGTAAGGGACATTGACGACGGATGAAGGCGGGAATAATGTTCCGGGTTGTGGGTCTCGTGGCGAAGCAGGTAGCGTGTGGCCCCGGCATCAAAGAATCTGCGGTAGCTTTCATCATTCCTTTCGCCGACGGACAGGGTTATGGCGCAGTCAGGAAATTCACTGCGGATTGCTGAACAGATGTTTTCAATCAGCATGTCACAGGGGTCGGGCAGTTCTCCGCCCTGCAGGACAAAGGTCTTGAAGCCGAGAGAATATCCTTTTCTGCAGCAGTCCATGATGTCCTCAATGCTCAGGCAATATCTTGCAGGTTTGCGGTTGCTTCTGCGTATCCCGCAATACAGACAGTCATTTCGGCAGATGTTGGTGAATTCGAGCAGTCCGCGTATGTAGATTTCATTTCCGAACCTCCTGACGGCCGTCTCCCTGGCCGCTTCGTGCAGATATCTTATTTCATCAGTATTGTCGCATTCAAGAAGAAGCCTGTACTCTTCAGCATCAAGCATCTGCCGGGAAACAAGCTTGTCTGTCAGGAATCTGGTGTCACGGTAGCCTGTCTGAGGCCTGTAGTCGGATTTTGTCATCAATAGTATCTTTTTGTACGCAATAACAATTTGGCGGCAATAGTCAATAATAAGTTATCTGTAATAATCAAAGATAATAAGTCGGAGGCTACAGTCAATGGAATAAGTTGTCTGCTACAGTTAATTCCGGTTTTTCAGATACCTGTATGCGATTGAGTATGACAGAACCGCGGCAAAACATGCAAGGGGTACGATGAAACCGGCCGACATGCTCTTTTCTCCGATGAGTCCCATCGGTACCGGAACTATGGCTCCGCCTACAATGGACATTATGAGAAATGATGAGGCTGTCTTGGAGCCTTCATCTCCGACATCGGTCAGGGCCATTGAAAAAATGGTCGGGAACATTATGCTTTCAAAAAGATATGTGAGGCAGAGGGCGGCAATGCCGGCAATTCCATGGCTCATGACAGTAATGGTCATGCACAGCATGGCTCCGGCTGAACATGCGGTCATCAATGTCCTCGGGGAAATTTTTCCCATCACGGCGCTTCCTGCGAGTCTTCCTGCCATGAACAGGCCCATGCCCCCGAACGAAAGCATCAGGGCTGCTGTCCTGGCGCTGATACTTTCTCCGCCGTATTCCTTCACATAATTGATGAAGAAGGAGTTGATGCCTGTCTGGGCGGCGACATAAAGGAACAGTGCCGGCACGCCCCAGCGGAAAGTCGGGACTGACCATATCCGCTTTTCCGCTGGCCTTTCCGCTTCAGCTCCGGATTCGGCATCTGTCATTGAAGGAAGAGGAAGCTTTGAAAAGACGATGCCGAGGATGAGGACAACTGTCCCTATTATGGCATATGGGAGAGAGAGGTCGCTGTCGTCCCCGAGGATGAGGAGTCCGCCTGCGAGAGGTCCGGCAATCCATCCGAGCCCGTTGAATGACTGGGCGAGATTGAGTCTTCTGGCAGAAGACCGCTTGTCCCCGAGTACAGTCACATACGGATTGGCCGAAGTCTCGAGACATGTGAGACCGCATCCGATTACGAAAAGACACAGGAGAAAGAAAGGGAAGGACATTATCCTTTCACCGGGAATGAACATCAGTGCTCCGGTCCCGTACAGGAGCAGTCCGAGGACGATTCCTGCGCGATAGCCCCATTTGCGGATTATCTGTCCGGCAGGCAGGGCCATCAGAAAATATCCGCCGTACATGGTGGCCTGGACAAGTCCGCTTCTTGCCTTGGAGATTACAAGTACATCCTGAAAATGCTTGTTGAGCACGTCAAGGATGCTGTGTGCGAATCCCCAGAGAAAGAACAGACCGGCGACCAGAATGAATGTGACAAGATAACTCTTGCCGGTATTGTCTCTGAACATCCGGCCCTGACAGTCTCTGGATATTTCCGTTTTTCGCGTCATAGCTTGAAAATCCTTTCCATGAGACGCCACTTTTCGTGGGACGGGGCATCCGGGTCGGCTTCCTGGAATCTTGCGACGAATTCTTCCCATTCCTTTTGTCCCGGCAGGGAGGCAAGACGGGCATTGTCTTTCTCCCAGTCAAATTCGTCGACGGTGTCCATAATCATGAACAGGACATTGTCCCTGAGGTATATCTGCATGTCAAGAATGCCGACCTCATGGATTCCGGCCTTGACTTCAGGCCACACATTGGCATGGGCCTCCTTGTATCCGGCGATGAGGTCCGGATCATTCTTCAGTCTGAGTATCTGACAATAGCGTTTCATTTTGATTCTTCTTTGTGGTTGATGCATATGCCCTGCAGGTACCATCTGTAGAGGCGGCGGATGCCTTCGTCGATTTCAATCCTGTGGTGCCATCCCAGGGCATGCAGCCTTGATACGTCGGTAAGTTTGCGCGGGGTTCCGTCGGGCTTGGAGGCATCCCATCTGAGTTCTCCGGTATAACCGGTCTCAAGGATGACTTTTTCGGCGACTTCCCTGATGCTGATTTCCTTGCCTGTGCCGACATTGATGTGGCAGTTGCGAATCTCTCCTGAACCGCCCGATATGTCGCTGAAATCCACATTCAGCAGGACATGCACCGATGCGTCCGCCATTTCTTCGCTCCACAGGAATTCTCTCATCGGCTTGCCTGTGCCCCACAGTGTGACTGACTTCGGAGTGATGCCGTAGCGGGCGAGGGCAGCGAGGATATCGGCTTCGGATGAAGTCCCGTCAACAACGGCGGGAGTTCTGACCGGCCTCAGTCCGATGTCCTTTCTGACGGCATCCCAGTCTCCTTCTTTCAGGCATTTCGCGAGATGAATCTTGCGTATCATTGCCGGGAGGACATGGCTGTTCTCCAGATGGAAATTGTCATTGGGCCCGTAAAGGTTGGTCGGCATCACGGCAATGTAGTTGGTGCCGTACTGGATGTTGAAGCTTTCGCACATTTTCAGTCCGGCGATTTTGGCTATGGCGTAAGGCTCGTTGGTGTACTCGAGAGGGGAGGTGAGGAGGCAGTCTTCCTTCATGGGCTGCGGGGCTTCGCGCGGATAGATGCAGGTGGAGCCGAGGAAAAGCAGCTTCTTCACCCCGTGGCGGAAACTTTCTCCGATGACATTCTGCTGAATCTGCAGATTCTGCCAGATGAAGTCCGCCCGGTATTGCAGATTCGCCATAATCCCGCCCACATGTGCGGCGGCAAGCACTACGGCGTCCGGCTGTTCCCTGTCAAAGAATTCCCTGACGGCCACCCCGTCCAGAAGGTCCAATTCACTGTGGGTGCGTCCGACAAGATTGGTGAATCCCCTCTGCATGAGGTTGTCCCAGATGGCCGAGCCTACAAGTCCCTTGTGCCCGGCGACATAAATTTTTGATTTAGTATCCAAAGGTTTCATCCGATGGGTCAGAGTTTCCGGACAAATTTCCTGTCGTGTTCAACCATAATCTTCACGAGGTCTTCAAATGAGGTCTTGTGAGGATTCCATCCGAGCTCAGTCATGGCCTTTGTGGGGTCTCCGAGCAGTTCCTGGACTTCAGCCGGACGGAAATATTTTGGGTCGACTTCCACGAGAACTTTCCCCGTGGCCACGTCAATGCCTTTCTCATCCGTGCCGCTGCCCTCCCATCGAAGCATTATCCCGGCCTCTCTGAAGGCCAGGGTGCAGAATTCTCTCACGGTATGGTATTCTCCAGTGGCAATCACATAATCGTCCGGCCTGTCATTCTGAAGCATCAGCCACATGCATTCCACATAGTCCCTGGCATATCCCCAGTCCCTTTTTGCGCTCAGGTTCCCGAGATACAGCTTGTCCTGCAGTCCGGCGGCTATCCTGCATGCGGCAAGGGTAATCTTCCTTGTCACGAAATTCTCTCCCCGGCGCTCGCTCTCATGGTTGAAGAGAATCCCGTTCACAGCGAACATCCCGTAGCTTTCACGGTAATTCTTTGTAATCCAGAAGCCATATTGCTTGGCGACACCATAGGGGGAGCGGGGATAGAAAGGCGTCGTCTCTCTCTGCGGCACTTCCTGCACAAGCCCGAAAAGTTCGGAAGTCGAAGCCTGGTAGATGCGCGTCTTTTTCTCCAGCCCGAGAATTCTCACCGCCTCCAGCAGCCTCAGTGTGCCCACGGCATCTGTTTCGGCCGTATATTCAGGTACATCAAAGCTTACCTTCACATGGCTCTGTGCAGCAAGGTTGTAAATTTCATCCGGCTGCACCGTCTGGATAATCCTGATGAGGGAACTGCTGTCAGTCATGTCCCCCCAATGGAGATTGACGAGCCTCTGCTTCTTCATGTCCCTCACCCATTCGTCAAGGTACAGGTGTTCGATTCTCCCCGTATTGAAGGACGAGCTCCTCCTGAGGATTCCATGTACCTCGTATCCTTTTTCTATAAGAAATTCCGCCAGAAACGACCCGTCCTGCCCCGTAATTCCTGTTATAAGAGCTTTTTTCATTCTAATGCAAATCCAATTTTAAATCTTTCAAAATTACAAAGTTTACAGGGATATTCAAAGTCTGTCCGATTATTTGAAGCAATTGGAGGCGTCTCTCCGGTAGCTTTCCCTGATTTGAGGCACTGGTATTCCATGGGACATTACTTTTTTGTTGAACTGCATGATATCACGAGTCTGGCGCGGACTGTCTTTCTTAATTTCTCATACATCTCAGGGTTGCCGCCGGAAATGTCTATGCAGTCTATGCTGTTGAGGTCGTAGTCAATTTTGGGGTTATATGGTGAATTGTCGAGGCGGACAGGGATAATTGTCTTTCCGTATTTGTCCGCAAGGCCTATTTCCTTGGTGACATTTTTTGATGAATTGGAATTGACCGACGAGACGAACAGCACAAGATCAGTCTCTTTGATTGCATGGCCTATGATTTCCTTGTAATTATCCCCGCTGTAGATGCCGTCAATGTCAATCCAGTACTTTACATTCAGTTCATTGAGAATTCCGCATATCGGTCTGACAGCTTCAGAGTCTTTTCTGGAATAGCTGATGAATACCTGATGGTCCATTTCATCCGGATTAGGATTGGCCTTGTCGTCAATCGGAATATCAGGATTCGGCATCTTATCATCTGAATTTTCCCTTGAGTTGACTGACTCCGCTGCTTTTGACTCATAGGCAAAAAATTCAAAAAAAAGGCAGAAACATCCATTCGTCTATTCTGTGGAAACGGTCATAGAGATAGATTGAAACATCATAATG
>JADIMJ010000095.1 GCA_017694835.1 Candidatus Cryptobacteroides gallistercoris | reverse complement strand
GCGCGCGCCGATGGTACTGCCCCACCAGGTGGGAGAGTAGGTCGCTGCCGCTTTTAAATGGCCAGGAATGGCCGGGAGTCCCGGAGATGACGGAAGTCGTCCCCGGGACTCTTTCGTTATGTGAGAGGCTGGGGCGTGGCATCCTCATCCGCGGAGGCGGTACATTTCCAGTTCCCCAGAGGCGGCACCGTCAGAATGAACCGCGGCCGTCGGAGGACATTTTATATATCCACCGGGCGCGCCCAAAGAAATGCATCGCCTCAGCTATTAGGCACCAGGAAATGCACTGCCTCTGCTATTATGAAATGCACCCGCCTTCACTTCACGAAAAGTTTCGCCTCTGCCTTCAGTCAGAATCGGGCCTTGATATTGTAATTGTTGCGGCTTGGGCTGTTGCGGGAAATGAGTTCGCAGATGAAGCCGGCCAGGAAGAGCATGACGCCCATGAGGACGGCGACGAGGGCGAGGTAGAAGAGTGGCTGGTCTGTGACAGGGCGGAAATCAAGCCCGTTCAGCTGATGGACTACCTTGCTTATGATAAGCCAGACTGCAATGATGCCTCCGGCGAGAAACATGAGGATGCCGGTCATGCCGAAGAAGTGCATCGGATTTTTCCCGAATGTGCAGAGGAACCAGATTGACATGAGATCCAGGAAGCCGTTTACGAAGCGGCTCATGCCGAACTTGCTTTTGCCGTATTTGCGCTTCTGATGATGGACAGGCTTCTCTCCGATTCTTGTGAATCCGGCGTTCTTTGCCAGATATGGGATGAAGCGGTGCATTTCGCCGTACACCTCGATGTTTTTCACGACTTCGTTGCGGTAAGCCTTCAGACCGCAGTTCATGTCATGCAGGCGGATGCCTGTAATCCATCGTGCGGCAGCATTGTATATTTTTGAAGGAATATTCTTTGTGAGCTTGTTGTCTTTTCTGTGCTGTTTCCATCCGGATACGATGTCGTATCCTTCTTCCGTGACCATCTTGTACATGGCAGGGATTTCATCCGGAGAATCCTGAAGGTCGGCGTCCATGGTGATGACTACATTCCCCTCAGCAGCCTTGAATCCCCAGTATAGAGCGGCGGATTTGCCATAGTTGCGTCTGAATGAGATGCCTCTGATATCTCTTCCCGCCTGGGCCTTGTCATTCTCTCCCTGAACTTTGTCTCTCTCCGTCTGGACTTTCTCGTGTCCGGCGGATGTCAGGCCGTGTCCGGCAGATGCAAGTTCTTTGATGATTTCCCAGGAACCGTCGCTGCTGCCGTCGTCGACCATTATTATTTCATAGCTGAATCCATTGTCTTTCATGACTTTCCTAATCCAGCTGACGAGCTCCGGCAGGGATTCCTTTTCGTTGAGAAGCGAAATGACGACGGAGATGTCCTTGCTGGATCTTCCGGTTATTGACTGGTCGGCAGGATTCATATTTCTGTACATTTGCGGTCGCTGTATGTTTTTGTTGTCTTTGCTGTAGGCATTTATTGTCAATCTTTGCTGTAGGCCTTTATCGTCAATCTTTGCTGTGGGCCTTTATCGTCAATCTTGCAGCTGGTTTTTGTCGCCTTTACTGCCGGTGTCATCCTGTCCGGATTTCTTGAAATCGGCGAACGGGTCAATTTTCGGGATATGGCGTGAAAGGATGGCTGAGAGGGCGGTGCCGTAGAGATAACAGTACCCGAGGGTGCTGATGAATGCTGTCTGCGGGTAAATCCTCTTCATGTCTTCCACTTGGGAAAGAGTATTGTAGTCCAGGAATTTGGAATAAGACTGCAGGACCATGTCAAATTCCTGTTCCATCAGGTCAGGGGAGATGAACAGGATGTTGGCCAGGCTGAAGGTGGCGAATATGAGGGCTGAGAGGAGGGCTGTGATTGTGCCGAATACCATGGTGTCGGAGTTGGTCGCCTCAGGGTGTTGCCTGCACAGGCGGAGCATGAAAAATCGCATGAGCCAGATGCAGCCTCCGAATTTGATTATCCAGAGAAGGGCACTGACAGCAAGCCCTGCTGCCGGCAGATTGTGGGATGACATGAATTGCGCCGAATATTGGTTGGCGAACATTATCACAGCCGTTGCGAGGCCAAGGACGGCTCCGCTCTGACCGGCGTAGTTCCAGACAAGTCTTCTGTTCAGTTTTCTTTCCATATTGACAGTAAAACGCATTTGGAAGACAAAGATAGGAAGAAATGACAAACAATTTACCGCGCCCGGCAGGAATTGGCGACTTTTGCCGAATCCTGCATGTTAAATAGCGAAAAATTTATACATTTGCAGTCTCTTAAAAAAGCGTGAATAAAAATATACAGCTATGATTGAAATTACATTTCCTGACGGTAGCGTAAAGTCCTTTGAAAAGGGCATTACAGGCTATGAGATTGCGCAGAGTATCAGTCCGAAACTTGCGGCGGAAGTCCTTGCCGCACATGTTACTGTAGCATCTGATACAACAGGAAAGGGAACTACATATGACCTTACGCGTCCGATAGAGGAGAATGCGTCAGTAAGGCTTCTGAAATGGGAAGACGATGAGGCAAAGCATGTCTTCTGGCACTCTTCGTCCCATCTTATGGCAGAGGCTCTCGAAAGCCTTTATCCAGGCGTGAAATTCGGAATCGGGCCGGCCATTGAGAACGGATTCTATTATGATGTAGACCTTGGGGGGAGGCAGATTACCGAGGCTGACCTCAAGGCCATCGAGGACAAGATGACGGAACTTGCCCGCACTAAGGAAGTTTTTGAGAGAAAGGAGGTTTCAAAAGCAGAGGCCCTCAAGTCTTTCACGGAGAAGGGCGACGAGTACAAATGCGAGCTCATCGGTGAACTTCAGGACGGGACCATCACCTTCTATACCAACGGCCATTTCACGGACCTTTGCCGCGGCCCGCATCTCCGGGACACCTCGGTCATCAAGGCTGTCAAGCTGACTTCGATTGCCGGTGCCTATTGGAGGGGCGACGAGAAACGCCAGATGCTTACCCGCATCTACGGCATCACTTTCCCGAAGAAGTCCATGCTCGACGAGTATGTGGCAATGCTTGAGGAAGCCAAGAAGCGTGACCACAGGAAACTGGGGAAAGAAATGGAACTGTTCGCATTCTCGCCGAGAGTGGGCCAGGGCCTTCCTCTGTGGCTGCCTAAGGGAGCGGAGCTCCGCGAGCGCCTCGAGAATTTCCTCAGGAAGGTACAGAAGTCATACGGATATCTTCCGGTGATCACTCCTCATATCGGCAACAAGGAACTGTATGTGACTTCGGGACATTATGCGAAGTACGGCAAGGATTCATTCCAGCCAATCCATACTCCGCAGGAGGGGGAGGAATTCCTTCTCAAGCCTATGAACTGCCCTCATCACTGTGAAATCTACAGGACGAAGCCGCGTTCATACAAGGATCTCCCGCTGAGGTTCGCCGAGTTCGGCACCGTGTACCGCTACGAGCAGAGCGGCGAGCTCCACGGATTGACAAGAGTGCGCGGATTCACTCAGGACGACGCCCATCTCTTCTGCCGTCCGGACCAGCTGAAGGAGGAGTTCTGCAAGGTGATTGACATCATTCTCTATGTGTTCAAGACATTGGATTTCAATGAATATGTAGCACAGATTTCTCTCCGTGACCCTGACAATAGGGAAAAATACATCGGTACGGACGAGAATTGGGCCAAGGCGGAGCAGGCCATCATCGATGCGGCGGCGGAGAAGAATCTGAATACTGTCGTTGAATATGGCGAGGCTGCATTCTATGGGCCTAAGCTCGACTTCATGGTAAAGGATGCGATAGGGAGAAAGTGGCAGCTCGGCACCATTCAGGTGGACTACAACCTGCCTGAAAGGTTCGAACTTGAATATACCGGCAGTGACGGACAGAAGCATCGTCCTGTCATGATCCACAGGGCGCCGTTCGGTTCCCTTGAGAGATTCGTCGCCGTGCTTCTCGAGCATACCGGAGGCAAGCTGCCTCTCTGGCTGACACCGGATCAGGCAATCATTCTCCCTGTAAGTGAAAAATTTACAGATTATGCAAAAAAAGTTTGCGATTTGCTGAATAATTCCGATATTCGCGCCTCAATGGACGACAGAAACGAGACAATCGGAAAGAGAATCCGTGAGAGTGAGCTCAAGAGGATTCCGTTCATTGTGATTGTCGGTGAGAAGGAACAGCAGGAAGGCAGCGTTTCTGTCAGAAGACAAGGAGGAAAAGATGAAGGCTCAATGTCTGTTGAAGACTTTGCCGCTCTGGTTACTTCAGAGGTAAAGGCTCAGCTGTCATAGACCTTCACTGCATATGAGATAGTATTAACTAAAATTTTAGGAGGACACATTTATCGCAGCACCATTCAGACCATCTGCACCTCGCTTCAGTGGCCCAAAGCCATCCGGACCGGGAGCAGGCCGTCCTGACAGAAATGGCCCGAGAAAGCCGGCCAAGGACGAGAACGGATTGAGAATCAATGAAGAGATTACAGCTCCAAGAGTTCGTCTTGTCGGCGACAATATAGAGGAGCAGGGAATCTATCCTATTGCGCAGGCCATGAAGATGGCCGAAGAGCTCGGACTTGATCTGGTAGAGATAAGTGCAAAGGCAGACCCTCCGGTGTGCAAGATTATTGACTATCAGAAATATCTCTATCAGCAGAAGAAGAAGGCGAAGGAGATGAAGTCCAATTCGGCCAAGATAGTCATCAAGGAAATACGCTTCGGCCCGAATACGGACGAGCATGATTTCCAGTTCAAACTGAAGCATGCCATGGAGTTCCTTCAGGAAGGGTCCAAGGTGAAGGCCTCGGTATTTTTCAAAGGGCGCTCCATCCTTTATTCCGATCAGGGAGAAAAGCTTCTGCTGCGCTTTGCGGTTGAGCTGGAGGAGTACGGGAGAGCCGAGCAGATGCCAAAGCTTGAGGGCAAGCGTATGATAATGATGATTGCCCCGTTGAAGAAGAAATGACATTTTATCATACATTATTAACAGTCAAATAATTCAATTATGCCAAAAATGAAGACCAACTCCGGTTCGAAAAAGCGTTTCACGCTTACCGGAACGGGAAAAATCAAGAGAAAACACGCTTACAAGAGCCACATTCTCACCAAAAAGACCAAAAAGCAGAAGAGAAATTTGACTCATTTCGGACTGATTGATTCAGTTGACCAGAAGAGAGTCAAAGCTTTGTTGGCCATCTAGTCTATTAACAAAAGTTTAACTTGGAATACAGTCGGAAGTTCCGAAGAATCTCGGGCACTGTATCCATAAAAAATTGAATTTATGCCAAGATCGGTAAATGCTGTTGCCTCAAGGGCACGCCGCAAGAAAATCCTTAAGAAAACCCGCGGTTATTTTCTTGCAAGAAGAAATGTTTGGACGGTAGCAAAGAACACCTACGAGAAAGGTCTCACTTACGCTTACCGTGACCGTAAAGCCAAGAAGCGCTCTTTCCGCGCTCTCTGGATTCAGAGAATCAATGCTGCTGCACGTCAGTACGGCATGACTTATTCTCAGTTTATGGGCAGACTGTCAAAGCAGAACATCGGCCTCAACCGTAAGGTTCTTGCTGACCTTGCCATGAACAATCCGCAGGCATTTGAAGCTATCATCAATTCTGTAAAATAATCTGCCGCTGATGAGCCTGAAGGAGTTATATCACAACAGGTGGGCAAGGTTCACTTTCTGGGCCGTGCTTTATCTGCTGTGGGTGATATGGCTCGGAAACTGGTGGTGGCTCCCCGGCCTTGCTGTCATCTTCGACCATCACATAACCCGCAAGGTAAAATGGATGTTCTGGAAGAAGGACTACAGGGAGGGAGAGAAAAGGAATGTATTTCTGGATTGGCTCGACGCCATAATTTTTGCTGTGGTTGTCGTGACTTTCATCAACATCTTCTTTTTCCAGGCATTCAAGATTCCTTCGTCCTCAATGGAAAGTTCCCTGCTTACGGGGGATCACCTTTTTGTCAACAAGCTTGCCTATGGCCCGCGTGTCCCGCTGACGCCATTGACCGTCCCGTTCACCCACAATGTCCTCCCGAACGGCAAGGAGTCATACTCTACGCTGATCCAGAGCGACTACAGGAGGCTCAGGGGATTCGGACATGTGAAGCGCGGCGACTATGTGGTCTTCGGTTTTCCTAACGGAGACACTGTCCTTACCAAGGCTCCGGCCAATGACTATTATGCAATGGTGCGGATGAACGGAAGGGACTATACCATATCGGAACTTGGGCCTGTCAAGGTCAGGCCGATGGACAAGAAGGACCATTATGTAAAGCGTTGCGTGGCAGTTGCCGGCGATACGCTGGAGCTCAGGAACGGCAGGGTCTATATCAATTCGGAGCTTCAGGATGCATATCCGGGAGTGCAGACCACTTACAGGGTCGTGACGAACGGAGACCCGATTAATGTCAGGAATCTTGACAAATTGGGAGTCAATGTGTCCGAGGTCATGTTCGACGGCACCTTGCCGGGGTATTATGACCTTCCCCTCACTGCCTCAATGCTGGAGACGGTAAAAGGGTATCCGAATGTGGTCTCCGTCGAGGAGAACATAGATGTCTGGCCTCCTGATTATCCGGATTCATATCTGATGCTTTTCCCGTTTGCGGAACACTTCAGATGGACGCGTGACAACTATGGGCCGATATGGATTCCGGCAAAAGGCGCTGAGATAGAGCTCACGCCGGAGAATCTGCCCTTGTACAGGAGAATCATAGAAGTCTACGAGGACAATGACCTCGGGGTTTCGGCCGACGGACGCATTTTCATAAACGGGGAAGAGGTTCACAGCTACACATTCAGACAGGATTATTATTTCATGATGGGAGACAACAGGCACAATTCGCTTGACTCCAGATACTGGGGCTTCGTGCCTGAAGACCATGTGGTCGGGAAGCCGGCCGTGATATGGTTCTCATCTGACAGGAACAAGAGTTTTCCGAAGAACATAAGATGGAACAGGCTTTTCAAATTCGTATAGTTGACCCTTTGGACAGAGATTTTCTTGTTAATTAGAAAAATTTATACGATATTTGCAGCCCTCCGTATCAGGCGTGAGTCTGAAAACGTCTTTGGAACAGACGGATTTACATTGAAATATTTAAAAAGTACAAATAATGGCAAAGGTTTGTCAAGTAACAGGTAGAAAGAGAATGGTCGGAAACAACGTTTCCCATTCCAAGAGGCGTACAAAGCGCGTTTTTGCCCTGAATCTCAAGACCAAGAAGTTCTGGTCGGAGGCAGAGCAGAGGTTCATCACATTGAAGGTGTCTTGCAAAGGCATAAGGAACATCGAGAAGAACGGCCTTGATGCAGTTGTCAAGGATGCTCAGAAGAAAGGTTATGTAGGTCTTGTTTAATTCGGCGGATTATGGCAAAGAAAGCAAAAGGCAACAGGGTTCAGGTCATCCTTGAATGTACTGAACAGAGAGAAAGCGGTGTGCCGGGAATCTCAAGGTACATCACTACCAAGAACAAAAAGAATACTACTCAGCGTCTGGAGCGTATGAAATACAATCCGTATCTGAAGAAAGTCACACTCCATCGTGAGATTAAATAAAGGGAATTGAGTTATGGCAAAGAAAGCAGTCGCAACCTTCAGTGCCAAGTCAGGCGCAAAGAGCATGGTGAAGTGCATCCGTATGGACAAGTCGGCAAAGACTGGCGCATATGTCTTTAAGGAGGAACTCGTGGAGGCTGACAAGGTAAAGGAATTTTTCGCAAAGAACTGAGTCAGTCACTGAAGATATCGGGAAGGCGGTCCGCAGGGGCCGTCTTCTTTTTTTGCTTTATTTTATATAACTTTGTGTGTTTTTAACGCATCTGGTCACATGGGAATTTTTGACAAAGGAGTACAGAAGACGAAGAGGAGTTTCTTTGAACGCCTCTCAAGGGCTGTCGTAGGAAAGTCCAAGGTGGATGATGACACTCTGGATGCCATTGAAGAGGCATTGGTTGCCACGGATATGGGTGTGGATACCGCGCTCAAGATAATAGACAATCTAGAGGAGCGGGTACATCGTGACAAATTCATGTCATTTGACGAGCTTGTGGACATTCTCCGTGATGAAATTTCCCGTCTGCTGGATGTTCCCGGAGATTCGTCGTCCAGTGGTACAGGCGCTGGCCTGGATGGTTCCGCGGGAAAGCCGGCAGATGACCGGGAGGAGCTTCCGTTTGATTTCTCAAAGAAACCTTATGTCGTCCTTGTAGTGGGGGTCAACGGTGTCGGCAAGACGACAACTGTCGGCAAGCTTGCCGCCCGGCTCAGGGCACAGGGGAAAAAGGTGGTGCTTGGCGCGGCCGATACTTTCCGCGCGGCGGCCGTAGACCAGCTTGTGATATGGTCGCAGCGTGCAGGAGCCGATATCGTCAGGCAGGAAATGGGTTCCGACCCGGCTTCTGTGGCTTACGATTCCGTGAAATCGGCAGTGGCCAAGGATGCCGATGTCGTTCTCGTTGATACGGCAGGAAGACTACACAACAGGATTGACCTGATGAATGAACTGACCAAAATCCGCAATGTCATGCGCAAGGTGGTGCCTGATGCCCCGCATGAGGTCCTTCTCGTCCTTGATGCATCGACGGGGCAGAATGCATTCCAGCAGGCCCGGGAATTTTCCAGGGCCACGGATGTGACTTCATTGGCTGTCACCAAGCTTGACGGTACTGCCAAGGGCGGGGTTGTCCTCGGTATTGTGGACCAGTTCAGGATTCCTGTCAAATTCATCGGCATCGGAGAAGGTGTCGATGACCTGAAGACTTTTGACAAAAGGGAGTTCGTCAATTCGCTTTTTTCCAGGGAGGATTTGAAAAAATAAAAATATCAGGATATGAAGATTTCGTACAATTGGCTTAAGGATTATATAAAATGTGACCTTACGGCTGAACAGGTGGCCGATGCCCTCACATCCATCGGACTGGAGGTGGATTCCCTTGAACAGGTGGAGTCCGTGCCGGGCGGCCTTGCCGGAGTTACAGTCGCCGAAGTGGTCGAGTGTACTGACCATCCGGATTCTGACCATCTGCATGTTACAAGGCTGGATGTCGGGAGCGGAGAGCTTCTGCAGGTAGTCTGCGGTGCCCCGAACGTTGCTGCGGGACAGAAAGTGCTACTGGCTACCATAGGGACAGTCCTTCCCGGGGACTTCAGGATAAAGAAATCAAAGATAAGGGGAGTGGAGTCCTTCGGAATGATATGCGCCGAGGATGAATTGGGCATAGGCTCTTCCCATGAAGGCATAATGGTTCTGGATCCTGATGCCGTGCCGGGGACTCCTGCAAGGGATTATCTCCGCCTTGAGACAGACTGGGTGATAGAAATCGGACTTACGGCCAACAGAGTGGATGCAGCCTCGCATATCGGGGTGGCAAGGGACCTTTACGCATGGCTCCGTCTGAACAATATCCCATGCAGCCTTGAGATTCCGGACGTCTCTGCATTCGCGGAAGGACCGGAAGGCGTATGCACTTCTTCCGATGATATCAACGGGGCCATTCCTGTCGAAGTCCCTGCTTCTGACGGAGCACCCATCTATTCCGGAATTACGATAAAGGGTGTCAAGGTCGCGCCTTCCCCGGAATGGCTTCAGAAGAAGCTGCTTTCCGTGGGCCTGCGTCCTATAAACAATATTGTGGACATCACGAATTTTATTCTTATGGAAATCGGACAGCCGCTCCATGCATTCGATGCCTCTAAGATAACGGGGAACAAGGTCATTGTACGCAGGGCTGCCGAGGGAGAGAAATTCGTGACCCTCGACGGAGTGGAGCGCACACTGTCTTCCGAAGACCTGATGATTGCCAATGAGCAGAAGGCAATGTGTCTCGCCGGAGTGTTCGGCGGGGAAGAGTCGGGAGTGACAGATGATACGGCCGATGTATTTCTTGAGAGCGCATGGTTCAATCCTGTGTCAATAAGGAAGTCTTCGAAGAGGCATGGGCTCAAGACAGACGCCTCGTTCAGATATGAGCGTGGGGCGGATCCGCTTGCCGTGGGATATGCCAGGCAGAGGGCCGTGCTCCTGATTCTTGAACTTGCCGGCGGCCATGTGGTCGGAAAAGTCCAGGAATTCTGTCCTGAAAAATTCGTCAGGAAGACAGTAGACCTTGACTATGACAGGATTGAGAGATTTATAGGAAAGAAAATAGGCCATGAGACCATTGAAAATATTCTCGGATGGCTGTCTTATGATTTCCTTGAAAAAAAGACTGACGGAGAAGGCCGCCCGGAAGGGGCGAAGGTTGCCGTTCCGTCGTATATGGCTGACGTATATCGGGAATGTGACGTGGTCGAGGAGATTTTGAGAATCTACGGGTACAATAATGTTGAACTTCCTTCGTCAGTCAGGGGGTCGGTGAACGCAGAAGCCCGGCCGGAGCCTGAAAAGGTAAGGAATACAATATCTGATTTTCTGGCCGCAAACGGTTTTGTCGAGACCATGAACAATTCGCTGACAAAGTCAAGCTATTATTCAGGGCTGAGGACATTCCCGGAGGAGAAGTGTGTGAGGATTCTCAATCCTCTCAGCTCCGACCTCAATGTGATGAGACAGACTCTGATTTTAAACGGGCTGGAGGTCATAGCATACAATATCAACAGGCAGATTACCACGATGAGGACATTCGAGTACGGGTCCGTATATGCCTTGAAGCCGGGAATGGACGGGGCTGCGCTCGAGTCATACGCCGAGAGCCAGAACTATGCAATATTCATTACGGGTCCCGGCGAAAAGTCCTGGTGCGCGGAACCTCGCAAGGGAAGCTATTCCCTTCTCAAAGGATATCTGGAACTTCTTCTCAGGCGTTTCGGCGCTGATATATATTCGCTTCAGTACGAGGCGGCTCCGTCGGACATCTTCTCCGAAGGACTCCTGTACAGGCTGCCGGGCAGCGGAGAGCAGCTTGCCGTGGCCGGTACCGTAGCCCCGTCTCTGCTCAGGCGGTTTTCCATCCGTCAGCCGGTCTTTGCCGCGGAAATCAGCTGGCCGGTGTTCTTCGAACTTGTCAGGAGAGACAGGATAAGATACAGCGAGCTTCCGAAATATCCTGAAGTCAGAAGGGACCTTGCCCTTCTTCTCGATGAGAATGTGTCATATGCCGACCTCCGCAAGAGTGCGTTCCGTGTCGGAAAGAAACTGCTCAGGAGCGTCTCTCTCTTTGATGTGTACAGGGGAGACAAGATACCTCAGGACAAGAAGCAGTATGCCATGAGCTTTGTCCTTCAGGATGCGGACAAGACTCTGACTGACAATGATGTGGAGAAATTCATGTCAAAGCTTCTGTCCACATTCACCAATGAGTATGGAGCCCAGCTGAGGGATTGACGGCAAATGAATGTTCTTATGAGTTCCGGCCATTTGTCCAAGATTGTGAGAAAGGCATTTGCGTACCTGCTGCCTGCGGCCCTGTCTTTCATCTTCTCTGTTTCGTGCAGCAGGGATGAGAAGGTCATACCCAGGGACAAGATGGCGCAGATATATGCGGATATGCTGCTTATGGACCAGTGGATCATTGCTCATCCGGAGGCGAGGCGGACTGCCGACACAACCCTTGTGTATGAAGCTGTATTTGAACGGTACGGCTATGATTCTGACGACTACCGGGCCAGTGTGGGCTTCTATCTGCAGGACCCTGACAGGTATGCCAGAATCCTGAAGAATACTTCGCTGATACTTGAAGAGCGGCTTGCCGTGCTCAGGGCGGAGAAGGCAAGGCTCAATGAACAGAGCAGCCTTGAGGAAATGCAGCTTCTGTATGCCACTGAATATGACTTCATGGACAAGTACGATTATCAGTATGGGACGGGAGACAGCATTGTGTTCAGCTCTGATTCCACGGGCCGTATCATGACTCTCCGTCCCTATGTCAGGCCCGATACCCTTTTTGCCGGACCGGCAATATGTCTCTCTTGTTTTATACCATCTGAAGAATGAACAGGGCAGCAGCTTCATATATCTATACTTTGGAAGATTCCGCGACTCCGCTTGTCAACGGTTTTGTGGAATATGATGACGACGGTACAATAGTGCGCACCGGCATCAGCGGGGACCCGTCCTCGGAGGTAACATTTTATGAGGGGGCAATAGTGCCAGGCTTCGTCAATGCGCACTGCCATGTCGAACTCTCCCATCTCCGGGGAAAATTCCGGAAGGGGACAGGCATGGCGGGATTCATTGACCAGATAAACGAACTCAGGGACAGCTCATCAAGAGAAGACAAGATAAAATGTCTCGCATACTGGATGGACAGGCTCTGGAGCCAGGGGGTCTCGGCGATGGCGGATATCAGCAACTGTGATGACAGTTTTGCGGTCAAGGCAGCTTCCCCGATGTATACGAGGACATTTCTGGAAGTATTCGGGACAGAACCGGAGGACTGCGGGGCTGTCATCAGCTCGGTGCTGGAGCTCAAGAGAAAAGCCGGGGGAATGGGCATAGATGCAGCCCCGACCCCTCATGCCTGTTATACCATGAGTCCGGAACTTCTCACTGCAGCATCGGCGGAAGCCCTGAAGGCGGGATACCTTTCCTATCATTCTCAGGAGAGCCTTGAGGAGGAGGAGATGATAATGCATGGAGCAGGGGCCATGTATGAAAACAGACGCCGCTACGGCATGAGCACGCCTCCTGTCACCGGCAGGCCGTCTCTGCTCTATTTCCTTGACAGACTGGAGAAAATTCATCCGGCTCCCTTTGAAGAGCATCTGCTGCTTGTCCATAATGTATGTCTTACGCGCGAGGCGGCAGAAGCGGCGGAGGCTGTCCTGAAGAATGTGTGGTGGGCCCTGTGTCCGCTGTCAAACAGATTCATTCACAATGCGGTGCCTCCGGTGCGCCTTATGCGGGAAATGGGGCTGCGGCTTACCGTGGGAACTGATTCCCTGTCCAGCAACGATACTCTTGACATGGTAGGGGAACTCTTTTGTCTGCAGGAGTCATTTCCCGAAATACCTTTGGGAGAGATGCTTGTATGGGCATGCCGCAACGGGGCGGAATTCTTGTCCAGGGATGATGTAATGGGCACAATCGTACCCGGGAAAAAGCCCGGACTTGTGCTGGTGGACAAACTTGACGGGGAAGGGAGACTTACCCGGGACAGCTCTTCCGAGCGGCTGGTCTGATTCCCTGCGCCGGGCCTACGGCCCTCCGGACAATTTTCAGACAGAAATCAATTTATATAACTGATATGCTCCATTTTGACAATATTGCTTTCGGCCCGTTGCACAGCAGGCGCTTGGGTTCGTCCCTTGGCGTGAACATTCTGCCTGCAGAAGGAAAACTGTGCAATTTTGACTGCGTATATTGCGAATGCGGCTGGAATCGGGACGGAGCGGCGGGAAATAAGATTTTTCCCGGTGCGGCGGATGTGCGGGAAGCCTTGTCGGAGAAGCTCCGGCAGTGTTCGGAATCTCATGCCGTGATTGATTCCATAACGTTTTCCGGAAACGGAGAACCGACCCTGAATCCTGATTTTCCGGCTATAGTCGATATTACTCTGGAACTGCGGGACAAGTATTTCCCGGATGCAAAGGTCTCCGTCCTGTCCAATGCCACGACTCTCGGCCGGCCCGGTGTGCTTGAGGCATTGAAGCGCGTAGACAATCCGATAATGAAGATTGATGCCGGGGAAGATGCCGGTATAAAGCTGGTAAACAGACCGTGCTGCAGATATTCGCTCGGGGAAACTGTTGCCGCCCTGAAGCAGTTCGGCGGAGATTTTATCCTTCAGACGATGTTCCTCGGGGGACCGGACTTTGAATCGTCCGGCACCGGCAATCTGAAGAAATGGATGGATATTGTCAGATATTTGCATCCGAGAGAAGTAATGGTCTATACCATCGACCGGGAGACGCCGATGAAAGGCCTCAGGAAATATACAGTGGAATTGATGGAAAACCTGGTCCGCCCTTTGACGGAAGAAGGTTTCGTGATACAGATTAGGGGGTAGAGTGTATGAGAGTGGTGGTACAAAGGGTGTCTGAAGCATCGGTTGAGGTGCAGGAACAGGCCTACAGGGCGGAAATCGGTCATGGACTTCTCGTCCTTGCCGCCTTTACGGAAGGCGACGAAGAGGAGGATCTGGAGTGGATTGTCCGGAAGACCGTGTCCCTGAGGATATTTGATGATGAAAACGGTGTAATGAACCGGTCAGTTGCAGATGACGGCGGTGATGTGCTGGCAGTGAGCCAGTTCACATTGTATGCTTCAACTGCCAGAGGCAACAGGCCGTCTTATGTCAGGGCGGCGAAGCCTGACATTGCCGTGCCTCTTTATGAAAGATTCTGCCGCCTGCTGTCCGAAAGTCTCGGCAGGCCTGTCAGGACAGGCATATTCGGAGCGGACATGAAGGTAAGTCTTGTGAATGACGGGCCCGTGACAATAATTATGGATTCAAAGAATAAAGACATATGAATGAATTGCTGAACAAATACGGATATGTTCCGGATAAGGTGAAGATTGACCATGCACTCGGGATGATAGCGTCAAATCTCGAGAATGTTGTCTCTGACACTGTGCTGAAAGAATGCTTTTCAATGATGGACCTGACATCCCTGAAGACAGATGATACCAGGGAATCCGTCGCAAGGCTTGCAGGAAAGGTGAATGACTTCAGGGCCGCCTATCCTGACTGGCCGCTGCCTGCATCAATATGCGTCTATCCGAATTTCGCATCTGTGGTGCGGGAAGCCAGGTCTTCCGATGAACTGAAGGTGACGGTGGTGGCCGGATGTTTCCCGTCATCACAGAGTTTCCCTGAGGTAAAGCTGAAGGAGTGCGAACTTGCAGTGCAAAACGGGGCTGACGAAGTGGACATAGTGTTGGCTCTCAACTCTTTCCTTGCAGGTGACGAAGCGGCTGCCGCGGATGAAATCAGGAATATCAGGAATTGCATAGATGCAGCCGCTGCTTCGCAAGGCAGGACAGTGCACCTGAAGGTAATACTTGAGACGGGGCTGATATTGAGCCTTGAAAAAATAGCCGAGGCTTCGTTTCTGGCGATGGAGGCAGGTGCGGATTTTATAAAGACATCCACAGGAAAAGTCAGTGTAAATGCCACTCCGGCAGCGGCTTATGTCATGTGTGAATGTATCTCCCGATACTATGCCGCCACAGGCCGGAAAGTCGGTTTCAAGCCTGCGGGAGGGATTTCCTCTGCAATGGATGCAGTAAGCTACTATTCGATAGTATCCGCTGTGCTCGGCAGGGACTGGCTGACAAAGGACCTCTTCCGGCTGGGGGTGAGCAGGCTGGCCAACAATATCCTGTCTGCCGTCGCGCATGAGACAGTATCGTATTTCTGATTTCAGGATTCTGAATCTGTCAGAAAAATGTAATTTGCCAAATGCTTGACAGACATACAGATAGGATATACTTTCAGCATTTTTGAAAAAATATTTGCCCAAAAGGCGCCTTCCGGCAGCTCCGGAGGGCGCTTTTTTATTTAATCGTTTCTTTTTTATGAAAACGGATGCTCCGGGATAATTTTGCCCCGTATTAAAAAACAGAAGCCATGAAAAGATATCTTGTACTGATGCCGCTGGTTATGACAATATTGTCATGCAGCAAAGACGGGATTCCTGATTCCGGTGCGGGAATCGGCCCTGAAAGAGACTATCTCCTTGCCCATGACATGATAGTCCTGGGCGAAAAGCTGGAAAATCCTTACAAGACGGAGAATGTGAGGAGAGCATATTCGTCATTGTATCCTACCCGTTCCGGGTCTGACATAAGCACCAACAATCTTTATGTGAGATTTTTGCCGGAGACCCCTGCCGAATATGAACTTCTTGAAAGTATCGGACTTGAACTTTTTGATCATCCGGTCGACTATGAAATACTGAAGGACGGGGACTATTATCATGACCCTGCCATAGCGGAGGATGACTTTACATGGCAATATGCTGTCGTACCCGAGGACTTTGAATTTCCGGATGTGAAGCATGAGGTACTTGATGAATGTTTTATCGCAGATTCTGACATCCGGACACGCTCCGGGGAAGTCATTGACTGGAGCGCACTGGAGACAGAGGCGTATCGCATTACAGGCAATGCCGACAGGCTTGTGCCGGAGTCCAGGGCCCAGAAGTCAAAGCCTTCGGGGCGGCTGACAATCGTGGACAGCCATGCGAACGGGGGGAAACCGTTCGGGATATCCGGAGTCCGTGTCCGCTGCAATACTTTCGTGAAGATAGCCACCGCATATACTGACAGGGACGGGTACTATCAGATGAAGAAGAACTTTTCGGCAAAAGTGAACTACCGTATCGTGTTCAAAAACGAAAGGGGCTTTGCAATAGGGTTCAACAAGGTGATTGTTCCGGCATCCACGTCTGCCCTCGGCAAATCCGGGCCGCAGGGGCTTTCAGTGACAGTGTCGACATCTTCCGACAGGAAACTTTTCAACAGGAGCACAGTCAACAATGCGGCATATGACTATATCGGCCGGTGCGGGGAAGACGACATGGACATCGCTGCACCTCCGTCCGACCTGAGGATATGGCTTTTTTCAGAAATGACTGCAAGCAGTGCCGTCATGCTGCATCATGGAGCCGTGGTCCAGAGCAGTCTCCTGTCCGGCTTTCTCGGCATATTCGCCGACATCATATCATTCTTCGCCCCTGACATAACCATAGGCACAAAAGGAAACCCCGAATACAGGGATCTCTACAGCACGGTATGCCACGAACTTGCACATGCCAGTCATTTTTCAAGGGCCGGGAAGGATTACTGGAACAATTACATTCTCTTTGTCCTTTCTTCATGGATATCGTCCGGGGGAACGACATACGGGAGCGGCACGGAATCGCTTGCCGGATATTGTGAAGTCGGGGAAATGTGGGCGTATTATCTTGAGAGCGAAATGTACAAGGACCGCTACGGCGGCCAGACGCCATCTTTCGGAACATCATTCTGGTTCCGTCCGCAGATATTCCGTTATCTGGATGACAGGGGAATCTCCAGGTCGGACATATTCGGGGCCCTGGATGCGGATGTAGCGGACATCAGTACTCTGGAGGAGAGACTCAAGTCTGTCTGTCCGGGAAAAGAATCTGTCATAGAACAGGCATTCCGCAGATATAACTGACCAATTGAAAAACAGGATTTGTGATGAGGGTACTGAAATATTGCCTTGCGCTTGTGATGGCGGCAGTACTGTCCGCCCCTGAAATGCCGGCCCGCAGATTTGCCGTGTCGACCAATCTTGCAGGATATGCCAATCTCGGGACAATGAATGCAGAATTGTCATACTCCTTTTCCCGCAGATGGACAGTCAATGCAGGGATAAAATATAATCCCTGGACATTCAGGGCTTCATCTCCGGCACGCCAGTTCCAGAACAGGCAGCAGGCGTATGCCGCAGGAGTGAGATTCTGGCCGTGGCATGTATATTCCGGCTGGTGGATAGCAGGTAAGCTTCAGTATCAGGAGTATAACAGCGGCGGCATGATATCCCGCAGGACGGAAGAGGGGGACAGGGTCGGAGCAGGATTGACTGCGGGATATACCTATATGCTGCACCGCAATCTGAACATTGAATTCGGCATAGGGCTGTGGGCCGGAATGAAATGGTATACTGAGTATGCCTGCCCGGCCTGCGGGATGACGCTGTCTTCCGGGCGGAAAGGATTCATTCTGCCGAATGACCTGCTGATTTCCATTTCTTATGTTTTCTGAACGGCATTTTTTTGAAGGTCGGATGAAAGTATTTTTGAAGGTCGGATGAAAGTATTGAATTTTAAAGATTTGTCCCGGTGCATCACTGCATTTGCGGTATCGGCGGCAGTGTCCGTGTCCTGCGGACCCGGGACAATGGTGTCGGATATTGCGGAAGGAAGTCTCAGGGCGATGATGTCCATTCCGTGGGAGAAGGAGGACCCTGACGGCGATGATGCCGGAGAGGCGGCTGCTGAAGTCAGGGCGGAGGAACGGCATGAGTCGGGAGAGCCTCTGATAATGACGGCTCTCAGGGAAACTTCAACAGGGGAAATGGTCGCAACGGATGTAATCCCGGCATCAAGGGTTGTCGCAAGATTCCGGAATGTGGCCGAACGCAACGGGTCAGTGTCTCTTGAATTTGACATAACTGTTCCTCAGGATATGATCGATTCGAAGCTGAAACTGAAGTTCCTGCCGAAAATGGATGCCATGGGCAGGGAATTTTTGCTTGAGCCGCTTTATATAACCGGGACTCGTTATCGAGAGGCACAGATGCGCGGGTATGAGAGATATGCGGCTTTTCTGGCCTCGATTATAACTGACAGTTCCAGGTTCGTGAATACAGACCAGCTTGAGAAATTTCTGATGCGGTATTATCCCGGTATATATGCGATGAAGACAGATTCGTCATTTGTGTCCGACCCCGAGGCGGAGAATCTGTTCGGCGTAAGCCAGCGGGAGGCTCTGGACCATTATACCAGGCATGCCCTTGTGCAGAGAAATGAAAACAGGAGGAAGTCACAGGACAGGATGTTCCGGAAATTTGTGAAGGATCCCCTGGTGTCGGAAGGCCTGAGGCTTGATACGGTGATGACAGGTGATGACGGGGGACTGTGCTACAGATATGTCCAGAACGTAAGGAGTTTTCCCGGCCTGAGGAAAATAACGGTGTCTCTTGCCGGAGAAGTGTTTGCGGACGGGAAGAAAGTCCTCGTGATGAATCATCCTGATTCCCTGACCTTTTATGTGAGCAGCCTGTCTTCTCTAGTCGATGATGCTCCGAGATATCTGACGGCAGTGAGATACAGGCGGGTTTATGACAATACAAGCGCATTCATAGACTTCGGCCAGGGCTCGGCGGAAATTGATACTCTGCTTGAGGGCAATCTTTCCGAACTGTCGCGTATCAGAGAATGCATAGAAGGCATATCGTCAAGGGCAGAATATGTGCTGGATTCAATGACAGTGACTGCATCCTGTTCCCCTGAAGGCGACTTCGGATTCAATGCAAGGCTTGCCGGGGCCAGAGCCGCATCTGTCCTTGATTTTATCCGGACTGAATTCCCGGACAGCCTTCAGGACAGGCTCAGGACTGCATCTGTGCCGGAAAACTGGGAACAGCTGAAGCTGCTTGTCCGGAATGACAGTCTGTTGTCGCCTGCCGTGCGCGACAGGATTCTGGCAGTGGCGGAAAGCCGGGACAAGGATTCCGCCGAGAGAGCCCTTTCTCTGCTGCCGGAGTACCTGTATCTGAGGGAGAAGATTTATCCACGGCTCAGGAGTGTCAGGTTCGAGTTCTGGCTGCACCGTCATGACATGGCCAAAGACACTGTCCGCACTATGGTGCTTGACTCTTCATATATGGCCGGAGTCGAGGCGATACGCAATCTTGACTATAAGAAGGCGGTCTCTCTCCTGTACGGCTATTCTGACTGCAACAGTGCCCTTGCATGCCTTTCCGCCGGGTATGAGGAATCCGCCCTGAAAATACTTTCGGAGATAGACCGGAGGACTGCGAAGGTCAATTATCTGACGGCTCTGGCCCTGGCGCGTCTTGACATGAAGCAGGAGGCGATTGAATATTATGCCAGGAGTGTGGCCCAGGACCCCGCCATGAAATTCAGGGCAAACCTTGACCCGGAACTCTCTCCTTTGCTGAAGGCCTTTGGCGGAAATCATGAGTATACAACAGATTAAATTATATTGAAAATGAACAGATTATTTGTTATTGTCGCCGCTGCGGCCTTATTGGCTGCGTGTACGGCAGAGCAGGCGGCTGTGCTGCCTGCGGGTATGGAAAAGGTGAGGCTGGACGTGTCGGTGCCTGTCTCATCCATGACGAAATTGACTGATGCCGGGGATGAGAGTGCCGTAAACCGTGTCCAGGTCTTTGTTTTCCGGGAAGACGGGAGCATTGATGCAAGCGGCATTGCCGGTTCCGGCAGTATTGAGCTCGACTGTACGGCCGGGGACAGGAGCATTGTGGCAGTCGTCAATACTCCGGAAATAGACGGCATCTATGATATGGCCGGACTTGAGGAAAAGATATCCGTTCTTCAGGACAATTCCGCCGGTTCGCTTGTAATGTCCGGAATCATGAATGTCACCCTGACGGCATCAGCAAGTGTGACTGTACCGGTAAGGAGACTGGCTGCAAAAGTGTCCATCGAGAGGATTGATGTGGATTTTGCACTTGAGCAGTATCAGGATGCCGGATTTGAGATTACGGGAATCTATCTGACCAATGTCGCTGCCGATGCGCATTTTATCGGAGACGGGGCTCCATCATCCTGGCTCAATGTGCAGGGCAAGGACCTTCTGCAGAATGAACTGGTCGGGGACTTGGGGATGTCTGTCCCGATAGCCGACGGTGCTGCCTATGAGACGGCGCATCATTTCTACTGCTACCCGAATCCGTATCAGGAAGATTCGTTTGGGGAAGAATGGAGCCCGCGGCATACGAGGCTTGTGGTGGAAGCCAACCTTGCAGGCAAAACATGCTATTATGCCATGACGATGCCTGTAATTGAAGCCAACCATGCATATGTCGTCACCGGACTCAACATCACCAGGCCGGGATCTTCAGACCCCGAGCAGGAAATCCGGCCGGAAGAGGCGTCATTCACGATAAAAGTTGAGGATTGGGAAGACGGTTATTCCGGTTCCTTTGAGATTTAGACGAGATTCGGCTGCAGTGTACCATCTTTAATGACAAATATATGGAAATGAAAAGAAATATGCCGTCCGCGGTGCTTTTGTGGATTATGGTCATCCTGATGTTGCCGGCTTGTTCTGTGAAGGAGGATAGGGGAGATTGTCCCGGCTGCATAATCTTTGACTTCAGTGGGGTGGATACGGATGTCATGGACTCGCTGTACCTGAGCCTGACTTCGGCGGACGGCTTTCTTTTCGTTGACACTGTCCGTGCAGAATCGTTTCAGGACAGATATTCCGTAAATGTCCCCAGGCAGGGAATCGATGTCAATGTGAATTGGGGCACAGACGGCCTTTTCAAAGACGGCCAGGGTCTGCTCATACCTTCGGGAAGCCAGTGCCCGCCTGTGCATATGTTCAGCGCCAGACTTGATGCAGACTGTGAATATTGTGTCTGCCGGCCTTTGCCGGCCAAGAATTATTGCCGCATAATGCTTCATCTCGTGAGCGATGATGTCCCGGCCATCATATTTGCCCTGCGTGTCACAGGAAATGTGTGCGGATATGATATTGCGGGGCAGCCGGCCGGCGGGGAATTCGCATATATCCCGGACCTGGACGCTGAAGGAACATGCAGTATCCGTGTCCCGCGGCAAAGGGACAATTCCCTCATGCTGGAAATCATTGAGGACGGCCAGGTTCTCAGGCGCTTTGCCCTCGGCAACATCATGGCCGAAAGCGGATATGACTGGTCGGCCAGAAATCTTGAGGACATTGAGTTGACTGTCAACTATTCAAAGACCGATGTCACATTTGTTGCTGATGACTGGGAAAAGGAATTCTTTTTTGACATCACAATATAAAATGTTAAAAGTTTCAGAAAAAATTGCTTGAAATAAAAAATCTTTTGTATCTTTGCAGCCACTTTCGAGGCGCGGGTGGCGAAATTGGTAGACGCGCTACTCTCAGGAGGTAGTGCCAGAAATGGCGTGTCAGTTCGACTCTGATCCCGCGCACTCCAGAAGGCGGTCCGCTTCAAGGCGGTCCGCCTTTTCTGCATCAATGGCAAAAGTAATTGACAGCCGATATGAAGATAGTGTTTCTTGATGCCGCCACTATGGGCGATGTCTCATTTGCGGCAATAGAAAAGTTCGGAGAACTTGTGCTTTACCGGACTTCGTCTCCTGAGGAGGCGCTGGAAAGGGTGGGGGACTGCGATGTCCTCATCATAAACAAAGTAAAGGTCACTCCTGAACTTATTGATGCCGCTCCCCGACTCAGGCTTATATGTGAGGCCGCGACCGGCGTCAACAACATAGACCTCGCCTATGCGGAGAAGAAGGGTATTCCGGTGCGGAATGTCGCCGGCTATTCCACTGACTCAGTCGTGCAGAACACTTTCATGCACATATTGACCCTTGTCGGCAGGGCCAGGCATTTTGATTCTTATGTGAAGGACGGACGGTATTCCGCAGGCGGGATTTTCACGGATGCCTCGGTGCCTTATCTTGAACTTGCAGGCAAGACCATGGGAATCATAGGGATGGGGACCATCGGCAGCCGCGTGGCCAGGGTTGCGGAGGCCTTCGGGATGAAAATCTGCTATTTCTCCACTTCCGGGACTTCCCACTGCCGCGAATATCCGAGTCTGCCGCTGGATGAACTTCTGGCAAAGTCGGATGTCGTGTCAATACATGCACCGTACAATGAGAGGACAGCCGGACTGATAGGAGAGGAGGAGCTTGCAAAGATGAAGTCCACCGCCGTCATCATCAATATGGGCCGCGGAGGCATCGTGGATGAGAAGGCTCTTGCCCTGGCTGTGGATGCCGGCATTATAGCCGGAGCGGGACTGGATGTGTTTACAACCGAGCCTCTTCCGGCTGACAGTCCGCTTCTGCGCATGAAGCATCCTGAGAGGATGAGCCTTGCCCCTCATGTAGGCTGGGCATCCGTTGAGGCCCGGCAGAGGCTTGCGGACATGATAGCCGGCAACATCAGCGCCTTTGCCTGACCGGCTCCTTTGCCGGAAATATCCGGTGTCAGTGCCAGTCCTTGTATTCGAGATAGCCTGCGGCATTGTCGTGGGCCATCTTTGTTATTTTCTCTGACCCGTCCTTGACTTTTTTGGCAGGAACCCCGGCGTAGATACCCGGCTCCAGCACGCTGCCGGCAAGGATGACGGCCCCTGCCGCTATGACGGTCCCGTCGGGGACTACGGCATTGTCCATGACTACCGCGCCCATCCCGACCAGGACATCATTGCCTATCCTGGCCCCGTGAACGACTGCATTGTGTCCGACTGAGACATATTCGCCGAGGACTGTCTCCGAGACCCCGAGGGTGCCGTGGAGGACTGCCCCGTCCTGCACATTGCTGTTGTCGCCGATGCGGATTGCCCCGACGTCTCCGCGCAGGACGGCACCATACCATATGCTGCAGTTCCTGCCGACTGTAACATCTCCTGTAAGCGTCGCATTTTCTGCAACAAAAGTCCCCTCGCCGACGGAAGGGACTTTGCCGTTGTTTTCCTTGAGAATCATATTTTTTGAATAAGAGTCAGATTCTGCCTGTCATTCCCATTCGATGGTGGCAGGCGGTTTGGAACTTATGTCGTAGACAACCCTGTTGACCCCGCGCACCTTGTTGATGATGTCGTTGCTCGTCTTGGCAAGGAAGTCATACGGAAGATGCACCCAGTCTGCTGTCATGCCGTCGGTTGAGATTACCGCACGGAGGGCAATGGTGTTCTCGTATGTCCTTTCGTCACCCATTACTCCGACACTGCGGACAGGAAGCAGTATGGCTCCTGCCTGCCAGATGGCGTCGTATAGGCTGTATGCTGCCATTGTCGGGTCTGAGGCGGAGCGGACTTCGGTCGCTCCCGGGCCGGCGAGGGCCTCTGCGGCAGCCTTGTTGCCTTCCAGTGAATATTCCCTGAGTCCTCTGATGAATATGTCGTCGGCCTCGCGCAGAATCCTGAGCTTCTCTTCAGTCACATCCCCCAGTATCCTGATTCCGAGGGACGGGCCCGGGAACGGATGCCTGTTGATGAGTTCGTCCTTGATGCCGAGGGCCCGGCCCACGCGGCGCACTTCATCCTTGAAAAGGGAGCGGAGCGGCTCCACAATCTTCAGGTTCATCTTCTCCGGCAGTCCTCCCACATTGTGGTGCGACTTGATGGTGGATGACGGCCCGTTGACCGACGCCGATTCAATCACATCAGGATATATGGTGCCCTGGGCAAGCCACCTTGCATTCTCGATGCTCCGGGCGTATTTGTCAAAAGTCTCTATGAAGAGCCTTCCGATGATTTTTCTCTTCTGCTCAGGCTCGGTGACTCCGGCAAGGGCAGCGATGAATTCCTTTGAAGCATCGGCGCCGATTACATTCAGGCCCATGTCCTGATATGAGGCGAGCACATCCTCGAATTCATTCTTGCGCAGAAGCCCGTTGTTCACGAAGATGCAGGTGAGGTTGCTGCCGATTGCCCTGTGGAGCAGGACCGATGCCACGGTGGAGTCGACGCCTCCGCTCAGTCCCAGGATGACTTTGTCGTCGCCGAGCCTGCTGCGGAGTTCCGAGACGGTGGTGTCTATGAACGATGCCGGTGTCCAGTCTCCCTTGCATCCGCAGATGTCGTATGCGAAGTTGGCAAGAATCCTGCTCCCTTCCTTGGTGTGATAGACTTCCGGATGGAACTGTACGGCATATGTGTCTTCTCCCTTGATGTGGTATGCTGCATTGACCACATCGGATGTGGATGCGATGACCTCTCCTCCCTCTGGAAGTCTGGAGATTGTGTCCCCGTGCGACATCCATACCTGGGAATGTGCGGGCACTCCCTTCAGAAGCGGGGTGCCGGACATGGTTACTTCAAGCATTGCCCTTCCGTATTCGCGTGCAATGGAAGGATTCACGTCCCCGCCGAACTTGTAGGCAAGGTATTGGGCTCCGTAGCAGATTCCCAGGAGAGGCAGCTTCCCCTTTATGGCGGAAAGGTCTGCCTGCGGGGCCTTCTCGTCCCTCACTGAGAACGGGCTTCCTGAGAGAATCACTCCCTTCACTTCTTCTCCGAGAGCCGGAATCTTGTTGTAGGGGTAGATTTCACAATAGACATTCAGTTCCCTGAGTCTGCGCCCGATGAGCTGGGTGACCTGGGAGCCGAAGTCCAGGATGATTATTTTTTCTGTCATATCCGTGATTGTAGAAGTTTCTGGTTTATCCGCGCAAAAATAATATAAAAACTTCATAAAGACGGGAGAATTGTATATTTTTGCAGCGCATTTTCAGAGAAATATAGTGTTGGTTATGCAGGAAATAAGGAATATTGCAATTATCGCGCACGTCGACCACGGAAAGACGACGCTTGTCGACAGGATGATATATCAGGCGCGGCTCGTGAGAGACCAGGAAAAGCTCGGGGAACTGATTCTTGACAACAATGACCTTGAAAGGGAAAGAGGGATAACTATTCTTGCAAAGAATGTCTCGGTAATATATAAGGGTGTAAAAATCAATATAATCGACACTCCGGGCCACAGCGACTTCGGCGGCGAGGTAGAGCGCGTGCTCAATATGGCGGACGGGGTGCTCCTGCTTGTGGACGCGTTCGAGGGCTGCATGCCCCAGACCCGCTTTGTGCTCCAGAAGGCCATTGAGATGGGCAAGAAGCCGATAGTGGTCATCAACAAGGTGGACAAGCTGAACTGCCGTCCGGACGAAGTGCAGGAAGAGGTATTCGACCTGATGTTTTCTCTCAATGCGACAGAGGACCAGCTGGATTTCAAGACCGTATACGGAAGTGCGAAGCAGGGATGGATGTCACTTGACTGGAGGAAGCCTTCAAATGACATTACCGCCCTTCTTGACACGATTCTGGAAGAGATACCCGCCCCGGCCCATAATCCCGGAACTCCGCAGATGCTGATTTCTTCCCTTGAGTATTCTCCTTATGTGGGCAGGATTGCCGTGGGAAGGGTGACCCGCGGAGAATTGAAGGCCGGCATGAACATCAGTCTCTGCAAGAGATACGACATCATACAGAAGCAGAAAATCAAGGAGCTTATGGTCTTCGACGGCCTCGGAAAGTCAAAGGTGGATGCCGTGCAGTGCGGCGACATCTGTGCTGTCGTGGGACTGGAAGGGTTTGAAATCGGTGACACAGTCGCCGACTTTGAGAATCGGAGCCGCTCCCGCCTATTTCCGTGGATGAGCCTACGATGAGCATGCTCTTCTGCATCAACAATTCACCGTTCTTTGGAAGGGAAGGAAAATTCGTCACTTCCCGCCATCTCAAGGAGCGTCTGGAGAAGGAGCTTGAGAAGAATCTCGCCCTGAGGGTGAAGCCGGGTCCGAACGCCGATTCGTTCATAGTGTACGGAAGGGGAGTCCTCCATCTGTCCGTCCTTATAGAGACGATGCGCCGCGAAGGCTTCGAACTCCAGGTGGGACAGCCGAAAGTGCTGGACAAGACCATAAACGGGGAGCGGTGCGAGCCTATTGAGAACCTTACCATAGAGGTTCCGGAGGAATTTGTCGGCAAGGCGATAGAAATCACCACGAGGAGAAAAGGCGCCCTGATTCACATGGAGGCAAGGGGGGACAGGACGCATCTGGACTTCGATATCCCGGCGCGCGGACTCATGGGACTGAGGAGCAATCTTCTCACGGCTACCCAGGGTGAAGCTGTCGTGGCACACAGATTCAAGGGATATGAGCCGTACAAGGGGGACATCGAGCGCAGGACCAACGGATCCCTGGTTTCTCTCGAGACCGGTGTGGCCGTGGCGTATTCAATGGACAAGCTTCAGGACAGGGGCCGTTTCTTTGTCGAGCCCGGGGATGAGATTTATGCCGGACAGGTAGTCGGGGAGCACACGAGGGAGCGCGACCTTAACATAAATATCTGCAAGACCAAGAAACTGACCAACATGAGGGCCTCCGGCAGTGATGACAAAGTAATGCTTCCGCCTCCGATAAAGTTCTCTCTTGAGGAGGCACTGGAATATATACAGGAAGATGAACTTGTTGAGGTTACTCCTAAATCAATGAGACTCAGGAAGATAATTCTTGATGAAATTGAACGTAAAAGAAAAAGTGGCAATTTGGATTGATTTTCAAAAACTTTTTTATACCTTTGCAGGCTCAAATCTGTTTGCAGGTTGAGATGATTGCAGGTTGAGCTCGGATTATGGACAGCCAGGAATTTTTGATACCTTTGAATGGATTGGCATCCGGCAGGAAGCATTTCCGCTGGAGTGTCGGAAAAAAGTTCTTTGAAGAATTCGGCAATGCTGATATACTTGACGCCTCTCTGTACATTTCCGCTGATGCGGAGAAAAGCGGCCGTGAGGTGATTGTGGACGGGAAAGTGTCAGGTACGGTGACGGTCCTGTGCGACAGGTGCATGGATGACCTGGTGCTTCCGGTGGATACGGAAGTCAGGCTTGAGGTGAGATATGAGGGGCATGGAGACAGGCCTGAATCCGCTGCTGATGACGCCGGTCAGGAGGATGACGGGGAAGGGCTGCTTCCCGGCAGGGAGACGGTTGTCCTGGCTCCCGCGGAAAAGGAACTTGACATGAGGCAGATAATCTACGACTATGTATGCCTGTCTCTCCCCATGCAGCGCTTCCACGAAGAAGGAGGCTGCAATCCGTCGGCAATAGAGATTCTGTCCGCTGGCATCGGGGTGAAAGGGACATGGGAAAACGGCCGGCAGGACGGCGGAAACATGAATCCGTTCAGCGCATTGCAGGATATTTTCAGAGAAAAGAATGATAATAATAATTAAAATTGATATAGAACAATGGCACATCCGAAACACAGAGTCTCCAAGCAGAGAAGAGACAAGAGAAGAACTCATGACAAGGCTGTGGTCCCTACATTGGCAACATGCTCAAACTGTGGTGCTACCGTAATGTACCACAGGGTATGTCCTGAATGCGGATACTACAGGGGCCGTCAGATTATCCAGAAGAATGCCGAGTAGGCACGGCTTCTGAAATGGCCCCGTAGTTCAACGGATAGAATGGAAGTTTCCTAAACTTTAGATAGCAGTTCGATTCTGCTCGGGGCTACATCAAAAATCAGCGGAAGAGTCTCAGGCATTGAAGCCTTGGGACTCTTTTTTTGTCATTATGTCTTCCGGGACTGATACTTTTGTCTGACATTCTTTCATTTAAACCTTAAATGAATTAAATTTGCATGATTTAAATCAAGACGGATATGAAAAAAGTGATAGCAACATCGGACGCCCCGAAGGCGGTGGGTCCGTATTCCCAGGCAATAGAAGCAAACGGAACTCTTTATGTGTCAGGCCAGATTCCTGTAAATCCCGCCGACGGGACGGTCCCGGAGAGCATTGAGGAGCAGTCCAGGCAGGCTCTCAGGAATGTCGGAGCCATCCTGTCTGCGGCAGGCATGACATATTCTGATGTCGTCAAGACAACGGTGCTTCTGGCTGACATCGCTGATTTTGCAGCCATGAATGCCGTCTATGCCGAATTTTTCACCGGAGACAAGCCTGCAAGGGCGTGTTTTCAGGTGGCGGCTCTCCCGATGGGTGTAAAGGTCGAGATTGAAGCCGTGGCAGTCAGATAGAAGATTCTGATGAGCAGAAAGGCAATAATCATATGCGCGGCGGTTGCGGCAGTCCTCTTTGGCGTTGTCGCCGCCGCAGTGGCGGTGCTGTATTCCGGGAAGAATGCCGGCGCCCGCCTCGGCGAGAAGTATGAGCTGATGGCGGCAGTTCCTGTTGATGCAGTCGCAGTCATGAGATTCGACAGCGTTGACGACATGACTTCACTGCTGACGGACGCTTCTTCTCTCATGAGCCCTTTTGTCAGGGCCTATGCCGGGTCACCGTTTGTAGATTTCCTGTCTGGCCTTCATGAAATGTCAGAACAGGGGACCCTGCCGCGCAAGTCATCTCCGGCGGTCGTTTCTTACCATTATGACGGAGAACTTGTGCCGCTTGCTGTCTTTGATGCCGGCAAGGCTTCCGAAGATGTCCCTGCCGGGGCTTCCGCCTTGCTTGGAGCCGCAGAGGCAGCGGGCCTGTCTTCATGCTATATCGACTGTTCAGGGATTCTTGATTCCGATGCCGGATTGTACGGGAAAGGCCTTGTCGCCGTGTCCCCGTCGGAGGACCTCATTGAGTCTTCCCGGCGTCATCTTTCCCGCAAGTTGTCGGTAATCGACTCCAGGGGCTTTGCCGATGCGGCTTCGGAAGCCGAGGGAGGCAATCTCATCCTGCTGTCATGCGGGGAAGCCGATAAATTGACGGAAGAAATCCTTGTCCCGAAATACAGGAAATACAATGACTTCCTTTCGGATGTCTCGGAATGGCTTGCGTTTACGATATGTTCAGCCGAGGGCGGACATCTGGCCCTGAAGGCCGGAGGGACTTGTCAGGACGGCGGGGATGATTTCCTCTCTGTGCTGGAGGCGATGCCGGGGGCGGTCTCCTCCGTCTCTTCCATGGTCCCTTCATATGCGGTTTCCGTCGTTTCCGTACCTTTCCAGGATGCCGGGGCATACCTTTCCGAGTATGACAGATTCCGGGATTCCAGGTCTTCCTCGAGTATATTTCCTGTCCGGGACACGCTCGGGAAATATGCCGGCATCGGACCAGAGAAATGGTGCCGTGCACTTGCCGTAAAGGAAGCCGCGGCAGTGTCGTTCCATGTCGGGCAGAATCTTGAAAGTGCCGTCCTCCTCAAGGTAGGCAATCCTGACGTGTCTGTCATTTTCAGGGGAACGGATGTCACTACCCTTGACAATTATGTCCCCCAGGTGCACCGGTATGCCTACAAGGGATTCGCCGCATCGCTTTTCGGCCCCCTTTTCCGGCTTGAGGACGAAAGCGCGTTCACTTATATCAACGGCTGGATTGTATCCGGAAGCCGGGCTGCCGTCAAGGAATATGTCTCCGGCAGAGCTCTTGAAAATACGCTCGGCCGATATATGGCGGATGCCGGCCTTCCTGACAGGCTTTCCGTCAAGGGCCGCTGTCTGGTCGCCTATTTTTCTCCGGTTGAAAGCCGGCTGGAGAAGATATTTTCCCCGGCCTTTGCTTCTGCCATGGAATCTGCGGCCGACGGCTTTTCTTATATGCCGCTTGTCTTTTCCGTGGGGAAGACCCGTTCCTCCATGGACTTGCTTGCGGATCTTGACAGGGTAGTGGTCACAAAGAGCAAAGCGCCGGCATTTGAAAGGGATACTGTAATAGATGTGCCTGACGGACCGTTCAGAGTGAAGAATTCCGGAACAGGAAGGATGAATCTGTTCTATCAGCAGGACAACATGTACCTCTGCCTGCAGGAAGAGGACGGGCGCGGCATCTGGGGCGTTCCTTTCTCCTCCCCGATATGCGGAAGGGCCGGCACAATCGACTATTTTGCGAACGGAAAACTTCAGATACTCTTTGCATCAGGCTCGAAGCTCTACCTGATAGACCGGCTCGGGCGCTATGTGAATCCGTTCCCTGTCGACCTGGGCAAGAAGATAGTTCTCGGCCCTGACATCTATGACTTCAACGGGACCAGACGGTATAATGTCATGGTCCTTCATGATGACAATACTGTCGCCATGTATAATCTGAAGGGCAATATGCCTCCGGAATGGAAGGGCATAACCGCCGGCGAGACCATCAAGGGGCTTCCCGAGCCGCTGAAAGTCGCAGGTAAGACATACTGGGTGGTCAGGACATCCGTCCAGACTCTCATATTCCCGTTCTATGGAGGCGAACCTTATACTGCCGGCACAGGGGACAAGATGATCCGTACTGACAGCAAAGTCATTCCTGCCGAAGGAAATTCGGTGACGGTGACATGTTATGACGGGAAAGAACGTATCGTGGATTTATAAACAGAAACTATATGGAATTTCAATCAGTCAATAAACTTTACGAAGAAAGTTTCAGAAAGAACTGGGACAGGCCTGCCCTGTCCAATTATCAGGGAGTCACGCTTCCTTACAGGGATGTGGCCAGAAGAATTGCCAAGATGCACATAATGTATGAAGAGTGCGGGCTGGTGAAGGGCGACAAGGTGGCGATATGTTCCCGCAATCAGGCCAACTGGGGGGTCGCTTTCCTGTCCGCCCTCACATACGGGGCTGTTCCTGTGCCTATTCTCCATGAGTTCAAGCCGGGCAACATCCATCATCTGGTCAACCATTCGGAGGCAAAGATCCTGTTTGTCGATGATGTGGTGTGGGAAGGTCTGACCGAGACAGAGATGCCTGAACTCCAGGCTGTGGTGCAGATAAACAACTTCCATTTCCTGTATGCCCGTACCGGAAAGATAATGGAGGTGAGGGAACATCTCAACGAACTCTTCGGAAAGAAATACCCCATGAATTTCACTCCGGAATGCATAAGCTATTATGAAGACAAGCCTGATGAGCTGGCCCTCATCAACTATACTTCCGGGACATCCGGCTTTTCAAAGGGAGTGATGATTCCGTACAGGGCAATCTTCTCCAATATATTCTTTGCCAAGAAGGTGCTCCCTATGCTCAACGAGAATTCCAATGTCGTGGCGATGCTGCCTTCCGCCCACATGTACGGAATGATGTTCGAGGTGCTCTTCGAACTTGCAATCGGCTGCCATGTGCATTTCCTGACCAGGGTGCCGAGTCCGAAAATCATCATGCAGGCCCTTTCTGAAGTCAAGCCTGACATTGTGATTGCCGTGCCTCTTATCATCGAGAAAGTGTACAAGAGCAAGCTGAAGCCCGTCCTTGAGAAAAACGGCATAAAGGTGCTCCTGCATCTTCCTGTCCTTGACCACATGGTCATGAAGAAGATCCGCAATGAGCTTGTGACAGCCTTCGGCGGCAGGTTTGAAGAAATAATCATCGGCGGAGCCGCCTTCAACAGGGAGGTTGAGGCATTCTTCAAGAAAATCGGATTCCCGTTCACTGTGGGCTATGGAATGACGGAGTGTGCCCCTATCATTTCTTACGACGACTGGAAGACTGCAAGGCTCTATTCATGCGGCAAGGCTGCCCCGAACATGGAAATCCGGATAGATTCCGAAGACCCTGAAAATATTCCGGGCGAAGTGCTTGTCAGGGGCATGAATGTCTTTCTCGGGTATTTCAAGAATCCGGAGGCAACAGCCGCAGTATTCAC
>JADIMJ010000094.1 GCA_017694835.1 Candidatus Cryptobacteroides gallistercoris | reverse complement strand
AGCATTGAAAAATCCTTTAAAAAAGAAAGGACGGAAGATGAAGATAAGTTTGCATATCATCCGCGATTTGACTAAATTCGTCATCGCTTATTCAAAATTAAAATAAAATTCAAAAATTAATATAAAATAACTTAACGGTAACATCATGAAAATGCATTCTTTCGCACAATGTGCATGGACACTGGCAGGAACGGCCATCGTCGCCTTGTCCGCATCCTCTTGTAAGGAAGATACCCCCCCATTGCAAAAACCGGAAATAAACATTGAAATCCTTGAAGTCGGGGACCATTCAGTTGAATTTGCCATAACGGCTGAACATTCAGAATATTTCACTTGGAAAATTTCCTCCGGAGAGTCAGAAAGCCGTGAAATGAAAGTGGAGGACAACCGGTTTGAAACCGTCCGGTCCGATCTGAACGAAAACACTGAATACACAATCACGGCAACAGCATGGAACGGCAATCTCTCGGCCGAAGCCACTGAAACTTTCACCACCTCCGTTACCCCGGCAATTGAGATCGGGGCAATATCCTCCACACACAACAGCGTCACATTCACCCTGAGGCCGACAGGTTCGGAAGAAATATACTGGGCCATAAAAGAGACAGGAGACGCAGTCTCAGAGACCGACTGGAAAAAAGTTGAAGAAGTATCGGATGAAATCACACTTTCTGCAGACGGACTTGCAGCAGAGACATCCTATACGATAAGCGCATACGGAGCCGCCGGAGAAATCACCGGTGAAATCGCAGAAAAAGAATTCACCACCGCCAGGGAACCTGCTGAAAACGAATACATCACGGTATCGGCAGGCGCCGCTGCGCACGGGGTATGCATTGAAGTAATCTGCGGCAGCATGGACGGCAGGAAATATTACAGCCATGTATTCTCCCCTACTGCAGAATTTTATGACTATGACACCGGAGAATATTATACTGTCAATTCCAAGGAGAATTTCCTGACTTATGTAAAGTCCAATTCGAATTACCTCAGCTGGGTGGACCTCTACGGTGACGAAAGCAGGTTCTCATGGCTGGAATACGATGCCGACGGAAATGAAATCACTCCGGACTCGGATTTTCTGGTCTATGCGGTCACTTTCACTGAAGAACCGTCCGGAACAAAGACCTTCGACGAGGATGGTATAATAGAAATCAAAGTACACACTCCTGCTGCCGATGTCATCGGGGAAGGTGCGGCGACAATGGACTTCACCGTCGAGCCGGGAGGAGATGCCGCCGACATCATATTCTCTGACTACGGCGACGTGGCATGCTACACTTCCGGCCATGTGACTGCCGCCGATGCAGAAGAAGACGGAGGAATAGAGAATTATGTCAGGAAAAAGTTTGAAGGAGACCGGCTCTACTTCAACACCATGACATACTTCAGCGAGACCACCCGGATAAGGTCCCTGACCCCGGGGTCGGACTACTGGTACTACACCCTTTGCTACGGCAAGGACGGAAAGCTCGGGGCCGTGCACGCCAAGAAGTTCACTACCGGAGGCCTGGAGTTCAGCGACCAATACACCTGCACGATAAACATTCTCAAGATGAGCGGCACCGAAGCGAGCTTCGAGATGGTGTCGGACAACTGCACCAGAGGCAGATGGTGCCATGTCACGGCCGAAGAATTCGAATCCTCCTACGGAGGAGACCTTGAAAAGCTTGTTTCCGCCAAACTTGCATCAGACAGGGCAGAACAGGTGTTCACGGACAGCAAGGCCTATATGTACGGCCTTGTGTCCGGGACGGATTATGTCCTTGCCGTACTTCCTATGGGAGGAGACATGGGGACCATATACGGCACACCGGAAATAGCTGAATTCACATTTTCCCCGGAACAATAGCGGACAGACATGAGAAGCAGAGTTTTGGAAGCAAGCGGAAGACTGCTTGCGGCGGGCAATGTGCTGCTCGCACTGGCATTACCGGCATTGACAGGTTGTGACAAAGACGGAGGAACTCAGGAAGGGCCGGAACAATGGCCGGCACTCTCCTCGGGGCTTTCCGCTTCGGGGACATATCTCGGAGACAGCCATGAAAGCGGGACAGGGGTCATGACTGTCGTGATAATGGACAGGAGTCTGACATTCAATGATGCCCTCCAGAGCTACATCGGACCGGGTGAATCACTGACACTCAGCCTCGGGATTCCGCTGGCTGCAGATGCCAGTGATCCGGAGATTCCGGAAGGGACATATGAGGCAAGCAGCGACGAATCACATCCGGAATGGACATTCTGCACCCAGGGAATTGACAGGACGACCGTCAACAGCTATGACGAAGACGGGAACATTACCGTGACGCCTGTGACAGGCGGCAGAGTCACAGTGCACAGTTCCGGAGACATGTACTGGATTTCATGCTCACTTGACACGGAAGAAGGGAGCTGTTCCCGGGAATATGTCGGAAAAATCCGCATTGCCAACAAGTCAGCGGACGGCTTTGTCAGCAATCTCACAGGAGACATTGCCTGCTCTCCGATGCAATATGCGGAAATGGTGTATATGAGCGGAGACGGAGTGTCTGACAAGTGGTCACTGTTCCTCGCCAACGGGTATACGGCAGAAGACGGAGCCTTTGACGAAGGCTTTCTCATCAGCATCAGCTCTGAGCCGGGACACATGTCCATTCCGGCAGGGACCTACACTGTCAGTGAAGCCGAAGGGAGCACTGCCCCGGGGACTGTGGTGCCGGGTTACGGGCCTTTCGTGGAAAGCAACGGCTCATGGTTTTTCTCATACACCAGGGGGACCCTGTACGCCCAGATAAAGTCAGGCAAGCTTGTCATCAGGGACACCGACGACGGGCAGACGGCCATTTCCCTCAGTTTCAAAGACGGGAACGGGTACTCGCTCACGGCATCATTCAGCGGCATACCAGAATTATATTGACATGAGATTCTGTTGACAACAGCACACAGGAAATTCACTCAATCCGACAATTAAAAATCCTTGAAATGAAAAATATAAGAATAATTATGCTTGCAGCAGCCTTTGCCGTCCTCGCGGCAGCCTGCAAAAAAGAAGAAACCCCTGCTCCGGGAATGCCGGAAATCAGCATCACACTTACCGGAGAGAACTCATTCGAGGCCACATGGACAGCACCGGCCGGAGCCGTAAAATACGGATACAAAACCGAAGGCACGCCTGAATTCATGACGGAGGAGACTTCGGCCGAGTTCACGGACCTTGAGGCCGGACTGTATATATTCAGTGTCAGGGCATATTCTGCCGAAGGAAAGACTTCAGAGTGGGCGTCCGCCGAAATAGAGATTGCAGCCGGCCTTCAGACACCGCTGCCTGTCCAGACAGGAAAGACCGAAAACTCCTTTACGGTCGAATGGGGTGAAATAACCGGAGCCGGTGCCTATGAATACAGAATCGGCGACTCCGAGACGACTGTCACCACACAGGACACCAGGGCCACAGTCGACAAAGACGGAGAAGGCAATGCCCTTGAAGCCGGCACGGAGTATTCTTTCAGCATCAGAGCCCTCGGGGCAGACGACAAGACGAATCCTTCCGACTGGACCACAATCTCCGTAATGACTGAATATCCGCCGTTCTCGGCTACCCTTGACATAGAAATCAAGGATGTGACGGCAGCTTCTTTCACGGTACACGCCACACCGTCCGACGAAGTGGAGACATACTACATGACATTGTCATACTCGGAGGGCTTTTTCCTGCTTCTTGAAAATTTGGGAGAAGAAGGCATGATTGAATACATCCTTGAAAACATAGGCAACGGAGTCGGCACCTATACAGATGAAATGACTCAGGACTTCGAACCCCTCAGATCCGAGACGGGCTATGTCGTGATGGCCGCATTCTGCGACAGATACGGAAGATACGGATTTGCTTACGAGACTGCCGTCACCCCGGAAGAGACCGTACCGCCTGTGGAATCGGAGCTCTATGACCTGCTTGCCGGAGAATGGACCGGAACCCAGCAGGGCTACGGCTTCCTGATTCCGGACAAGACCGAAGACAACCAGGATCCGGATCCTGTCCTTGCCAGCGAGACAGAGCAGACTGCCGTATTTGACGCCGTGATAGTGAAAGACCTCGGGGAAGCCTATTCATATCAGGAGCACAACCAGGTATGCATCCAGTTCAGAAGCTTCACTGCAGGACAGCTTGACCTCGGATACAAGTCATACGAAGACCTCCGCAACGAAGGGTGGAGCGACAAGGATGCAAGGGAAGGATATGGTCCGAAGGCGCTGATTGACATCAAGGAAGACGGAAGCATGTCAATAGAAGGCCTGTACGGGGATACACCGGCCTATACCTGGGACGAAAGATACAACTACGATGTGACATTCATGAACATCACTTGCGACCCTGACGACAACTTCATGCCTGCAGGAGACAGCCTTCCTCTTACTGTAACGCTGTCCGGTGACGGGAATACCCTGACAATATCCGGCACTTTCGGGCCTGGCTTCAGATACCAGAGAAGCATGTCCGCCGGACAGCTCTGGTGCGCCGCAGGTGACATGGTGCTCACGCGGGTTCAACCGGCAACTCCGTCTGCCGGGGCAACGATGCTTGACCTGAGCCCGCTGATGCTGGCCGGAAGCAGGAATTGATTCCGACCGGCTGGCCGAGGCTGATTCCGATTAATTTGACCGCGCCCGGTGGAGCATGTTTTAATCTCCACCGGGCGCGGCTATATAATCCGAGTTCTATTTTTCAGGTATTTCTTCCAGTACCTTTACGATGAAATCCCACCATTTCCTGACAGACGGAATGTTTACGCGCTCGTCAGGAGAATGCGGGCTGAGGATTGTAGGACCGCATGAAATCATGTCCCAGTCAGGATAGATGCCTCCGAGGATGCCGCACTCGAGACCGGCATGGATGGCCATTACGGCAGGTTCGTTGCCGTACAGCTTCTTATAGACATCCTTCATCGTATGCAGAATCCGGGAATTGCCGTCAGGAGCCCAGCCGGAATATCCTCCAGTAAATGAGACGGTGCCGCCGGCGAGTTCAACGACAGCGCGCATCTTTTCAGCAAGGAGTTCTTTGGCCGAGTCCACGGAGCTTCTCATCAGGGTCTTGATGATGAAGCGACCGTCTTCTGTCTTGACGATTGCCGTGTTGTTGGAAGTCTCGACAAGGCCCGGCATCTGGTCACTCATCCTCTCAACGCCTTCAGGTGATGCCGTCAGAGCACGGAGGCACCTGAGTGCATCTTCAGTCTCTATCCAGGACGCGGCACCGCCGGATGTTCTCATGCTGATATGGAGATGAGGGTCCGTGGCCCTGTACTCGCTTTTCACGACAGACAGAAGTTCGTGTATATACCGGTCCACTTCTCCGGCCTTTCCGTCAGGAACCAGGACTTCAGCCCAGGCCTCGCGCGGAATGGCATTGCGCATATTGCCGCCTTCAAGCGACACGAGCCGCACGCCGAAGTCGCGGACAAGAGGAAGAAGCACCCTGGCAAGAACCTTGTTGGCATTGGCCCGGCAGAGAATGATGTCCATACCGGAGTGGCCGCCCTTGCATCCGGTCACTTCTATCCTGTGCGGGTGCCCGGAATCTCCCGATACGGGGACTGTCCTGTATGGAATCTCCGCTGTGGCATCCAGACCTCCGGCACAGCCCACATACAGTTCACCCTCAGTCTCTGAGTCGAGGTTGATGAGGATATCACCTTTCAAGACACCGGGCTTCAGGGCGTTGGCTCCGGTCATTCCGGTCTCTTCATCCACGGTGACAAGCACTTCCACCGGTCCGTGCCTGAGAGTCTTTGATTCCAGCACGGAAAGGGCCACGGCAACGCCAAGGCCGTTGTCCGCACCGAGGGTAGTGCCGTCGGCACGCACCCAGTCACCGTCGACAACCGTTGTGATAGGGTCCTTCTCGAAGTCGTGCACCTTGTCGGCGTTCTTCTGCGGGACCATATCGATATGTCCCTGCAGAATGACACCTTTCCGGTTCTCCATTCCCGGAACAGCCGGTTTCCTTATTATGATGTTGCCGGTCTCATCCTTTATGGTCTCCAGACCGAGGGAACGGCCGAATTCATAGAGGTACTCCACAGCCTTCGCTTCTTTCTTCGAAGGCCGGGGAATCTGTGTAAGGGCATGGAAATTCTTCCATACGAGCGATGGCTCAAGGTCTCTTATTGTCATACTCTATCTTTTAATTAACTGTATCCATATTTATAAATGTTATAGCCGGCAGAAGTCACATGACAGTAATGTTGACCGGAAGCGTGCTTTCGCGGCCGAGCTGATATATGAGCATCCTGGTCTGCATCACCACATCCATCCCGTCAAGAAGTTTCACGGTACAAGGTGCCGGTATTCTGTAAGTCAGTGACAAGGCCTTTGTCCCTTTTGCCGTCTTCTTGTCCACAGGAACGGAAGGCACCTCCTGCGGCACAATCTCCATCACCACCGGTCTTCCCGAAAGGTTGTCGGCCGGAAGAAGCCCTTCGGAATCCGAAATGCGGAAAGCCACATACATCTGGCTGCTCCGGTCTTTCTGAGGAATGACTTCAAAAGACATCTTCTGGGTCCGGCATTCCGAATACCCGGTAAAGAGAAGCAGATATTCCTGCTCAAGGCGGGTCAGTTCGGCCACTGCCGCCCCCATGGCCTCTCCGCTGTAGGTGGCGTCAGTGTCTCCCGTGACTATCTGCAGACGCTTTTCCCTTATGTCAAATATGATGGCGGCAGCCTCGGCCGCCCGTTTCTCAAGGGATTTCTCCACCACCATGTTCTGCCGTACGGACACCTTGTCAAACGCAGATTTTCCCTTTGAAGTCCGGTATAGAGTCGTGGCTTCAGACGCCAGATTGGTCGTCAGTCCTTTCCCGTTGAAATCCGCACGCGCAGGCAGCGGGAAACGCCATTCGGCCCCGTTCCCGGAACCGGCGTCCGCAAACGAAACAAGTCCCTCCGAAGTCAGTTTCAGCAATGCGGCTTCAGCGGCCTTGCCCTTGGGATTGAGGATATGGCGGGCTGTATGGTCGGCCTCTGCATAAGGAGTCAGAGCCACCGAAGACAATGTACAGGTGACGGCATCCTTCTGCCTGACATCCAGACCGAGATACTTGGAGGCATAGCCTGCATACGGTCCGGCGAAAAACTGTTCGCATACGGCCTCAGCCGTTACTGCAATTGAAGTCGCAGGCAATGAATATGTCAGGGTGCCTGCAGGATCTTCCCCGACTATGACGTCTGCATCCGCGGCCCCCTTATCCTGCGCAGCCGCAGGAAACGATGACATCAGGACAAAAGCCGCAGAAAGCGCCCCGGCGGCCAGGACCTTCATGCCTTTTGCATGAAAGCCGGCAGAATCAGATTCAATCGAATGTTTCATGACAAATGATGATAGCTGTTGCATCGTCCAAAGATAATAATTTTGGTTCAAAATCCATCTGATTTAAGAAAACAGATTTTTTGCAGGCTTTTTGAGTTATATTATTAACTTTGCCGACTGCACACAATTATGTAAAACTATAAATTTTTGACGGAAAATGTTCAAAGGTCAACCTAAAGGGCTGTTTGCCCTGGCACTTGCCAACACTGGGGAACGTTTCGGCTACTATACGATGCTGGCGATTTTCCTGCTTTTCATCCAGGCGAAATTCGGCTTCAGCGCTGCCGTCGCCACCCAGATTTATTCAATATTCCTGGCTGCCGTATATTTCATGCCTCTGTTCGGAGGATTCCTTGCCGACAGAATCGGATTCGGGAAATGCGTGACCCTCGGATTCGGGGTGATGTTCCTCGGATATCTGTGCCTCTCGATACCGACCGGACCGGATGTCCTCGGCAAGGTCCTGATGTTCGGAGCACTTGCGCTGATAGCAATCGGCACGGGTCTCTTCAAGGGGAACCTGCAGGTGATGGTAGGAAATCTCTATGACGACCCGAAGTATTCTTCCAAGAGGGATGCCGCATTCAGCCTTTTCTACATGGCCATCAACATCGGTGCCATGTTTGCGCCGACCGCAGCCAAGGCGGTGACCAACTATTTCCTCGGGAAATCCGGACTATCATACAATGCCAATGTGCCTGCCCTTGCACACCAGTATCTTGACCATATCCAGTCCGGAGCAGCCATGACGGCGGAGAACATTGACAAGCTTACGGGCATACAGAATACCATGACCGGAGCGTCGGGGATGGATCTGCCGACATTCTGTTCTTCATATATAGAAAAGCTCTCCACTGCCTACAACTACGGCTTTGCAGTGGCTTGCATTTCGCTGATAGTGTCAGTAATCATATATGTATGCTGCAGGTCCTGGTTCAGGAACGCGGATGTCAACGCCAAGCAGGCCAAGACGGCCCTCAAGGAAGAAGCAGAGCTCACTCCGCAGCAGACAAAGAGCCGCATCACTGCCCTGCTGCTTGTATTCGCCGTGGTGATTTTCTTCTGGATGTCATTCCATCAGAACGGAGCCACGATGACACTCTTCGCAAGGGACTACACAGAAAGCACGGTTGACGGCCTGACAAGAATCGGATTCAACATCTGGAGCCTTGCTCTCATAGCCATATCAATCTACACTCTTTTCGGAACCGTACAGTCGGAGACAGGAAGAGGCAAGCTCATTTCAGGACTTGCCACAATAGCCCTCTGGGGCGGCGCCTATCTCGCATACAGCGGAATGGACCAGATTGTAAGAATCCAGCCTTCTGACTTCCAGCAGTTCAACCCGTTCTTTGTGGTGGCTCTGACACCTGTGTCCCTGGCTATTTTCGGGGCCCTTGCAAAAAGAGGGAAAGAACCTTCAGCCCCGAGAAAAATCGGACTCGGAATGATTGTGGCTGCCGCAGGATTCCTCATCCTTACTTTCGGCTCCCTCGGGCTTGCTTCTCCGAAGGAACTCGGCGGCAATGTCAGTCCTGACCTCGTCTCCCCGACATGGCTCATCTCCACATACCTTGTCCTCACCTTCGCTGAACTTCTGCTCTCCCCTATGGGCATATCATTCGTGTCCAAGGTAGCTCCTCCGAAATACAAGGGAGCCATGATGGGATGCTGGTTCGCGGCAACGGCTGTCGGAAACTACCTCGTGTCCGTTCCCGGCCTCCTCTGGGACAAGCTTCCTCTTTGGGGCGTATGGACAATATTGATTTCCCTCTGCCTGCTCTCCGCCCTGTTCATCTTCTCAATCATGAAGAAGCTGGAGAATGCCACGAAATAATCCTCACTGCTGCAGATAGTAGTCGCAGTTGTAGCGGTTCAGGATATCCATCTGCGTAAAATTGTCCTTCCGGGCAATCGGCTTGTGCAGAAGAAGCCATTCGGTCATTGCCACGACCGCGTCTTCTGTCCTGCTGTCGGCGTGCTGGCCGATGAGCAGCTGCACAAATCCGTCCTTTAGGGCGGCCAGATTCCTTTCAAGGACATCGAAGCCCACGACACGGCATGTGGCAATGCCGTGTTCCCTGAGGTAATCGGCGACAAGATGTACGCGCGAATTGAACATTACCAGATATTTGTGCGGATCCGTATCCTCTGAAAACAGTCTGTCAAGTCCGGCCCTGACGGCAGAAGCGTCCTTCGGGTCAATGAAGACATTTTCTATCTCCGTTTCGGGACAGTGCTCGCTCATATAGTCCATGAAGCCGGCCCGGCGCGTCACAGTCGGGTCCGAGAGGCCCTTTTTGTCCCTGGCTATCCTGATGACATGCACTTTCCGGACTTTCCGCCCGTCAGTAAGAAGGTCGGCGCAGAGATAGCCGCTCTGATACATCGGCATTCCGAAATATGCAAGATAGCTGTCATCCTCCAGTTTGGAATCAATGTACATGTAGACAATCCCGCGGCTCTTGAGCTCTGACACGAACCTGAATGTCTCGGTCCGGAAAAGAGGGGCGATTATGACACCTGAAGGCCGCTCCTCAAGTGTCCTGGCGCAGGCCTGCTGGAATGATTCAAGATCATACTGGTCGTATTTTACGGTCTTTACCTCAATGCCGTAGTCTGCGGCATATTCACCGCCTTTCACAAGCCCCCTCTCAGTCAGTTCCCAGAATTCGCCAGGCAAATATTCCGGGATGACGCATATTATCTTGTGCTGCCTGCGGGAGGCAAGCAGCGACGCGTATATATTGGGACGGTAGCCGAGTTCGTCTATGACCCTAAGCACCCTGTCCCGGCTTTCCTTTGAGACCTCGCCCCTGTTGTGCAGCACTCTGTCGACCGTCCCCTTGGAGACGCCTGAGAGCCGGGCCACATCATTGATAGTTATTTTCCTGCCTTTGTCCATTGCTTGCAAACATTTAAATTCTGGCCTGATGCCATTCCGGAAACAAATTTATAAATTTTTTTGAGATTCAGGCTGAATTTTCCGTGACCGTTCACGACAATATGAAAATATTGATTACTTTTGCAGGACGGACATGGATTTCAGTCCGCCGATTTGAATGAATGACCAATAATTTAAACTATAAGAACATGCCAAAAGTAATTACATTCGGGGAGATTATGCTCAGGCTGTCTACCCCCGGCTATCTGAGATTTTCGCAGGCCAGGCAATTCGAGGCCACATTCGGAGGAGGAGAAGCCAATGTAGCCGTATCCCTTGCCAATTACGGGATTGAGACGGAGTTCGTGACGAGGTTCCCGAAAAATGACATCGCAGCAAGCTGCATCAGGGACCTTCACAGCTATGGAGTGGGGACAAAGTACTGCGTATTCGGAGGGGACAGGCTCGGAATCTATTTCCTTGAGACCGGAGCGGTGGCCCGTGCCAGCAAAGTGGTCTACGACAGGGCACATTCGGCAATCTCGGAGATTGAGAAAGGGATGATAGACTGGGACAGAGTATTTGAAGGTGCCGACTGGTTCCACTGGACAGGAATCACTCCTGCCATCAGCCAGGGGGCCGCAGATGTCTGCCTTGAGGCAATCAGGGCCGCCAACAGACTCGGATTGACAGTGTCATGCGACCTCAACTACAGGAAGAATCTCTGGAAATACGGCAAGACCGCCTCAGAAGTGATGCCGGAGCTTGTGGAAGGATGCGACATAATACTCGGGAATGAGGAAGACGCCGAGAAAGTGTTCGGAATCAAGCCGGAAGGCTTTGATGCGACAGCTACAAAAGGCGAGGTCGACGCAGCAGGATTCGAAAGCGTATGCCGCCAGCTCATGGAAAAGTTCCCGAGGGCAAAGAAAGTCATCATCACACTGAGAGGCTCCATCAATGCCAACCACAACACCTGGGGAGGCGTCCTCTTTGACGGGACAAGGCTCTATCAGTCCGCCCGATATGACATCACCCACATCGTGGACAGAGTAGGCGGCGGGGACTCATTCATGGGGGGACTCATCTACGGGCTCCTCACATACACCGGAGACGACAGGAAGGCCCTTGACTTCGCAGTCGCCGCGTCATGCCTCAAGCATACGGTATTCGGAGACTTCAACCAGGTAACCGTTGCCGAGGTTGAAAACCTCATGAAAGGCGACGGGTCAGGAAGAGTATCCAGATAAGATTCAGGAACAATTGATTCAGGAACAATTGATTCAGGAACAATTAATTCGGAAACAGTTAATTCGGAAAATTTTCATTATGGCAAAATACAACAAGATGCAGGTCCTTTCCGCAATGAAAGAGACGGGAATGGTTCCGGTGTTTTATCATGAGGACATTGAGACGGCAAAGGCTGTGGCCAAGGCCTGCCATGAGGGAGGAGTAAGGGCATTTGAATTTACGAACAGGGGCGATTTCGCTCATGAAGTGTTCGGCGAACTCATAAAATTCGCAAACAGGGAGCTCCCGGGAATGATTATAGGAGTGGGGTCTGTCGTGGACCCGGGAACGGCGGCCCTCTACATCCAGCTCGGGGCGAATTTCGTGGTGGGACCTCTTTTCAATCCCGCCATTGCCCAGTATGCAACCGCAGGCTCATCCCCTATTGTCCGGGATGCGGCAGCGTATCGGAAATCGGCGCGGCGCAGGAACTCGGCTGCGACCTGTGCAAGGTATTCCCGGGCGATGTCCTCGGACCGGCCTTCGTCAAAGGCCTCAGGGCTCCTATGCCATGGAGCCAGATAATGGTCACGGGAGGAGTCAGGCCGACGAGGGAGAATCTTGAAGGCTGGTTCAAGGCCGGCGTCACCTGCGTAGGAATGGGCAGCAACCTCTTCCCGAAAGATGTAATGGAGGCCGGAGACTGGGGCAAAATCACGGAACTCTGCCGCAGCGCACTGGAAATCATCAAAGAAGTCAGGAACAAATAAACACACAACTGCACTTTAGCACTTACACTTAAACACACAACTACATTTCAATGGAACAAGGCACGACAAAAAAACTGATGACCAACTGGCGATGGTGGATGGTAGTGCTGCTCTTCGTGGCGACGACCGTCAACTACATGGACCGCCAGGTATTGTCCCTAACATGGAAAGACTTCATTGCACCGGAATTTCACTGGTCAGACGGCGACTACGGATCCATCACCGCCGTATTCTCCATCATGTATGCAGTATGCATGCTGTTCGCAGGCCGCTTCGTGGACTGGATGGGGACGAAAAAAGGATATCTGTGGGCCATAGGCATCTGGTCCCTTGGAGCATGTCTCCACGCCATCTGCGGCTGGCTCACTGTACATATCGAAGGCTATGAAAACGCCGCTGCGATGACGGCCGTAGAAGCCGGCTCTGCCGCCGCCCTGGCCATAGCGACCACAAGCGTATGGCTCTTCATAGCGGCAAGATGCATCCTTGCGCTCGGTGAAGCCGGGAACTTTCCCGCCGCAATCAAAGTGACCGCGGAATACTTCCCAAAGAAAGACCGTGCGTTCGCCACATCCATTTTCAATTCCGGAGCTTCAATAGGGGCCCTTGTCGCCCCGGCCACCATTCCGCTCCTTGCCCAATTCTTCAAGGACAGAGGCGTCGGCGGAGGCTGGGAGATGGCATTCATCATCATCGGAGCCCTCGGATTCATCTGGATGGGATTCTGGATATTCATGTACAGCAAGCCGGAAAAGTCAAAGTTCGTCAATCAGGCCGAGCTGGACTATATCCGCCAGGACGACAGGGAGGAACCTGAGGCCGCAGCAAGGCAGAATGCAGCAGAAAAGAGCATCCCGCTCTGGAAATGTTTCACCTACAGGCAGACATGGTCTTTCATCGTCGGAAAGTTCTTCACTGACGGCGTATGGTGGTTCTACCTCTTCTGGGCCCCGGCATATTTCTCTGACCAGTACGGATATGCATCAAGTTCGGGAATGGGGGTAGCCCTCATCACCACTCTCTATGCGATAGTCACCGTCCTGTCCATCTTCGGAGGCTATCTGCCGAAACTGTTTGTAGAAAGAAATGGCATGAACCCATATGACGGGCGGATGCTCGCAATGCTCATCTTCGCCTTCCTGCCTCTCCCTGCCCTATTCGCCCAGAGCGCAGGAGGCATATCGGTATGGTGGCCAGCCATAATCATCGGTCTTGCAGGAGCCGGGCATCAGGCATGGTCGGCCAACCTGTTCTCTACCATCGGGGACATGTTCCCCAAGTCTGCCATTTCCACCGTCACAGGCATCGGCGGAATGGCTGGAGGAATCGGCTCCTTCATCATCCAGCTCGGCGCAGGAAAGCTGTTTGACCATTCGGCCGAAATGGGAGATGCCTTCAGTTTCCTCGGATTTGCGGGAAAGGACGCAGGCTATATGATTGTCTTCTGCTGCTGTGCAGTCGCATATCTTGTGGCATGGGTAATCATGAAGTCGCTTGTACCCAAGTACAAAGTCATAGAGGCTGACTAGACAGAACCGCACAGACGGAGACAATGGTGCAGCGCGCCCGGTGGAGCAGTTTTCCTGCCGCCGGGCGCATTTACGATATTTGTACCTATGTCCGGCCTGTCTGTCAGATGCCGGACATAACTTTTGACTGACAATATGTCATGAATCCTCCTTGGCAGATATTTTGCTTGTTGGCAGTCGGCATGTCATGCACACCAGATGGCTACAATGCCACAATACATTGAAATACACGAGTTTGAAAAAAATGATTCAAGATATGGCACAGGAAAACAAAGAAAATGGACTTGCTGCGGAGGAAAATCTCCGGGAGCAGGAAGAGAATATCAACGGAACGGCAGAAGCAGCTGGAACAGAGTCTGCTGAAGGCCGCGACAACGGCACCGGCTGCAACGGCGCTGAGGCCGAAGCAGGGACGGAGGAGCCAGAAGTAACTGACATAAAAGAAGAAACTGCAGGCGAAAATGAAAAAATGTCCGGAAAAGAAAAAAAAGGAATGAAAAAGGACAGGGAAAAGATAGAAAAGCTTGAGAAAGAGCTTGAAGAAACAAAGGCAAGGCTGGCCAAGGAGAAAGACGACTACATCAGGCTGATGGCGGAATTTGACAATTTCCGCAGGCGCACATCACAGGAAAAGCTTGAAATGGTGAATGTTGCCTCAGAAGATACCATCAAGGGCCTGCTGCCGGTGCTGGACGACTGCGAGAGAGCGATGGACATATTGTCAAAATCCACTGACAGCGCAGCCGCCAAGGAGGGGACGGAACTTATCTTCAACAAGCTTACGGCCTATCTGAAGACCAAGGGGCTGGCTCCCATTGAGGCCAGGGACAAGACCTTTGACACGGACCTGCACGAAGCAGTGGCCCAGTTCCCTGTAAGCGAGGAGGACAAGAAAGGCAAAGTGTTCGATGTGGTCCAGACCGGGTATACGCTCAACGGCAAAGTCATAAGATTTGCCAAAGTGGTGGTCGGCATCTGACATAAGAAGCAGTTCAAATGTCCGGATTAATGAAAGGAGGTTGCGAACATGGCAGAAAAAAGAGATTATTATGAAGTGCTGGGCGTAGACAAAAACGCCACAGTCGATGAAATAAAGAAAGCCTACAGGAAAAAGGCAATACAATACCACCCTGACAAGAATCCCGGCGACAAGGAAGCCGAAGAGAAATTCAAGGAGGCGGCAGAGGCATATTCCGTCCTCAGCGACCCTGACAAGAGGGCTAAATATGACCAGTTCGGCCATGCGGGACTCGGAGGACAGCCGGGGCCTGACTTCAGCGGCGGATTCGGGGACCTCAACGACATATTGCGGGATCTTTTCGGAGGCGGATTCGGAGGCTTCAGCGGATTCGGGGGCTTCGGAGGATTCGGGGGCGGAAACGGAAGGTCGTCCCAGTCCCAGAGAGTCTATAAGGGACGTGATATCAGGGTAAGGGTAAAGATGACCCTTGAGGAAATAGCAAGGGGGGCAGAAAAGGAAATATCGCTTGAGAGAAATGTGCCTTGCCAGGACTGCGGCGGCAAGGGAGCCAGGAACAGTGCCGACATAAAGCCTTGCCCTGCCTGCAAGGGCACAGGCCAGGTCAAGAGGGTGGTAAACGGCATCTTCGGACAGACGGTCACCTATTCAACTTGCCAGCAGTGCGGAGGCGAAGGCAAAATAGTCACCAACCCATGCCGCACCTGCGGCGGGACAGGACTTGTCCGCAAGAAGGAGACAGTCAAAGTCAATATTCCGGCAGGCGTGGAAAACGGCATGCAGCTTACAATCCGCGGCGGCGGACATGCAGCGAAGAACAACGGCATCAACGGAGACCTGCTTGTTCTCATTGAGGAAATTGAACACCCTGACTTCAAACGCGAAGGAAACAATCTGACATACGCGAAGGTCATTTCCGTCATTGACGCGATGCTCGGAGCCACAGTTGAAATCCCTTGCATCGACGGCAACTACAAAATC
>JADIMJ010000093.1 GCA_017694835.1 Candidatus Cryptobacteroides gallistercoris | reverse complement strand
TGAGCCATTGGCTGAACATGTGATTTTCATCGGACTCGACGGATGGGGCGCCTACAGTCTGCCTCAGGCGGACATGCCCAATGTCAAGTCCCTGATGGACAAAGGTGCCTATACTCTTGAGAAGAGGACGGTTCTTCCGTCTTCGAGTGCCCCGAACTGGGCGTCAATGTTCATGGGTGCGGGGCCGGAGCTTCACGGCTATACCACATGGGGCGCCAGGACACCCGAGCTTCCCTCAAGGGTGATTCTGAAGAACAATATTTTCCCGACAATATTCCAGGTCTGCAGGGACAATTATCCGGATGCCGAGACAGGCGTCCTCTATGACTGGGACGGAATTAAATATCTGGTCGACACCCTGTCGCTCAGTCATCATGCCCAGTCCCCGGACTATCAGAAATATCCTGAAGGACTCTGCGAGATGGCGGAGAAGTACATTAAGGAGAAAAAACCGATGCTCCTTGCCGTGTGCTTTGACGAACCGGACCATGTAGGCCATACAAAAGGCCACGATACCCCTGAATACTATGCGAAGCTGAAGGAACTTGACGGATATGTCGGCCGAATCATAGCCGCTGCTGAAGAAGCCGGAATCGCAGACAATACCATATTCATCGTCACTTCGGACCATGGCGGTATCGGATTCGGCCACGGAGGCATCACGATGGAGGAGATGGAGACCCCGTTCATCATCGCCGGCCCGAATGTCCGCGACATGGGTGAATTCCCCGAGAGCATGATGCAGTATGATGTTGCCCCTACCATGGCGCATATCCTTGGCATCAGTGACTGTCCTCAGGTATGGATTGGCAGACCGATGACGCAGTTGTTCTGTCAAGATAGATAGATTTATCGTTTTCAAGTCCTAATGTAATATAATTTAATTATATTTGTATTATCCGATATAAAGAGTAACTATAATAGTTATATATAAGTAGAATCATTATATATTCAATTATGAAAAACTTGTATTAATATTTACTATCATTTTATTCTCTCTTTGCTCATGTAATGAGATGATAGTTGAACCGGATTCCATATCAGAGAGTAATGACTATGCTTGTAAGACTAAAAGTATGACCCCAATAACAACGCCATATATAGATTGGGAGGATACAACAAAAATTTTAATCAATAATTATGGTATGGTAACTTTGCCGTGGTATAATGGGGCACAAGGTTCGATGCCGGAATCAATAATTAATGATTACAAAAAATCAGACGGGTGGGAATTATTGTATAATTTTTGTTCTGATAAAAATGAAAATACTTTAGGAAATAAAAACTATCTTATATTTTATAATAAAATATCGGGTAAGTTGAGAATATTTTATTATAGCCCAGATATAATAACTAATGGAACAACAACAATTGCTCAATTAAGAACAGAAAATCCTACATGGATGTTTGCATTTAATAATGCATATGCTTCACAATATATGGAGTTTATGACTGGAAATAAGGAAGCATGTTCTTCATTAGTGACAACATCTGATAATAGATCTACATCATTAGGTTGGAATTGTTTTGATATTGAGTTGGCGTATGATCCATCAATAGGGGATAATAATCATTTTGGTATTAGTTTTTATGATCAAAACATATCATCATTGACTTTAAAAGGTTTTTTGAATTCTAAGGCAAAGGGATCAATTTCAACAACGAATGTTACGAATTCAATGAACCCTATTATAAATTTAATAGGGGATAACGCTTCAGAAGCGATAGAGGAAGCTTATGAGAATGGGGTAAAAAATAAAAAAGCTGAAAATAATAAAAGTGTTATAGGGGGACTTCTCGGATCTCTAGGTTCTAAAATAATAACTACCGGCATTAATCATCTTTTTAGTTCATTTATAGCAAGATTTGATAAAGAAAATGAAGAAGAAAGTCTTATAGAAATTCATTCCGAGGGAACTGCTGATTTTAGTGGTAATATTATGTCCAGTATACCCTCTGCAATACCTCCTATTCAAAATCTTCGTTTGCCCGGCACTGAACCAAATTCAACGGATTATATTTCTCCTCTATATGATAAAGTATTAGGCGCTTGGTCAATACGAGAAATACCACAAATAGCAGTCGATGATGTTCTGACACCTACAGTCTATCCTGCTCAATCAAAACATCCTGATTATAAATATTTTTGTGTAGATTATAATAGATATGTTCATTTCCCGGCATTTACAAAAACAGAAATATTAGTAAATCCGGAAACACTAGCATGTATAAGTGATTATGATGTATCTATAGAATATTTTATTTTAGCAAAACAAGATGGTATTGATTATACACTGAAGAATCATAATCAGTATTTAAAAGATTGTGTATATGAAAGGCAGAGAGATTCCGGGTCTGATTCGTTTTCCTCGGCAGAAACACTTATATATAAATTAGGCAATGTAATTGAATTTGAAAACAGCGATATTAATAATCCTCTATACTCTTATCGAAAATCATTGGGCGATGATATTATATTAAAACAATTGCAAACAGAAGTTACATATAAAGTGCCAGCGACACAAAATTTTGATAATTTAATTGCAAAAATTACGGTGACATTTTATCCGAAAGCTCCGTATAATGATAAACCCGTTGTTTCAACAAAGACTGTTAAATTACCACCTGCAATTCGTGTTGTTGAGCAAACCCCAGTTTATATATATAATCCATATGTAAAGCCGGAGTATATAGATGATGAAGAATTATGGAATCGTCGTTGGGATTGGACTAAATAGCATTATAAAATAATCATTGATTATGAAGCGTTTGATTTTTTTGACTGCCGCTTTGACCCTCCTTGCGGCAGTGTCCTGCACTAAGGACGAACCATCCAACCAGTTTGCTGATACTGTGTGGATGAAGCAGACGGAACTTGACGGAGTCCCGGGCTTCGAGGCATACCGCTTTCATGAAGACATGACTTACATGCATTGGTTTGAGGATGAGACCGGCCATGTGCTGCAGTGGTATGACTCCGGCTACTATGAAGACCGCCCGGACTACAGTGTGATAGCTCTTGACTACAAGACCACGCAAAATGCATGTGCCTATTCCGGAAACCCTCCTGTCGTCTTTCTGTACAACAGGGATCCTGCCCAGAAATTTTACAGGCAGAATCCCTAATCAGAAATTCTATCGGCAGAATCCATAATCAGGGAGAATATCCCTGAAGGATAGAATGACCATCGCGGCCGGTGGATACCTTTTTACCTCTCCAACAGCCGTGAAATTGCCATAAATCGTGGCCGTTGGTATTTTCAAATTACCAACGGCCACACTTTGTCAGGAAAAACGCGGCCGGTGGACAATAAATGTTACCTCCACCGGCCGCGATTGTGTTTTCAGGCAGACGCAGTTCTCCTGACGCTCTTTATCGTACTACAATTTCATCGACGAAGAGGAAGCCCGGAGAGCCGGCACGGCCATGCCATGACGGCATTGCGCTGACTGTCTCTGCTGAGACTTTCAGGTATCTTGCAGAAGTCTCAGGGAAAGTCACTGTGTATTCCCGGAGCCCGTCAGGGTTTGCCCTTGTCTCCATAGGAATTTCCAGTTTCCCTGCCTCGGTGAATGTCTCCCCGTCTTCGGAGGTGCTGACAACCACATTGAGAGGAGGGAAGATGTCCTCGTCCTTGATGACCATGGTGCCGAGGGTCACGCTGCCGTATGCCTGCTCTCCGCCCATGTCTATTTTCACTTCAAGAGGGTCTCCGAACCATCCTGCCCATTGTCCCGAGCTGTACTGGAACACTCCGCGGATGCCGTCCACGAACGAGTCAGGGGCGCCGTATCTGTATTTCTCGCGCGGCTGGGTAAGAAGCTCCACCTCACGGCCTATGGCCTTGTTGTCAATGAATTCCTGCGTGTATACTGTGGTCTTCATGTTGTCTCGCTCCACTTTCGCCTTGACGGTGCAGGCATTCCTGACTTCAACAGGGGCAGTATAGAGAGGCGAGTCCGCTCCCGGTTCTGTCCCGTCGACTGTGTATCTGATCGGGGCGTCTCCCTGTGTGCTCAGCACCACTTCGGAGCAATGCTTTTCCTTGTTCAGACGGACCTCGCTGATGACCTGGAAGGCTGTCGTGGCATAATTGTATCCAAGGAGGTCATAGACGGCGACTTCGTGGGTGAGATTGTCGAGGAATCTTTCCCAGTCCTTTGTCTCCGGCATGCACCACTGCACTTCGGCGAGGGCTGCCTGACGCGGATAGAGCATGTATTCAAGGTGGCTGTTGTCCTTGATGTATTCTGTCCAGAGGTTGGCCTGGATGCCCAGGATGTGCTCTCTGGCATCCTCGTCCATGTCTTCGGTATAAGGCTCGTATGAATATACTTTCTCAACAGGGATGTAGCCTCCGATTCCGAACGGCTCTGTGGACGGGTCCGGAGCCTGGTAATAGTCGAAATAGAAATGGGAGTTCGGAGTCATGATGACATCGTGGCCCATCTTGGATGCCTTGATTCCGCCTTCGCTTCCTCTCCAGGACATGATTGTGGCGTCAGGTCCCGGCGTACCTTCAAGAATCTCGTCCCAGCCAATGATTTTCTTTCCTTTTCCTGCAAGGAATTTCTCCATTCTTTCCATCACATAGCTCTGGAGATAATGCTCGGCGCTGAACTCATCGGTGTCCTTGAGACCGAGTTCCTTTATCTTGGCCTGGCAGACAGGACATTTCTCCCAGCGTACTTTCGGACATTCGTCTCCGCCTATGTGAATGTATTCAGACGGGAACAGTTCGGCGATTTCTGCAAGCACATTCTCGAGGAATACCATTGTCTCCTCCTTGCCTGCGCAGAGTACATCGTCCGCCACGCCCCATCTTCCCCAGACTTTGTAAGGACCTCCGGTACAGCCGAGCTGCGGGTATGCAGTGAGGGCGGCAAGCATGTGGCCGGGCAGGTCGATTTCAGGGATGACGGTTATGCCTTTTTCTGCGGCATATTCTATCACGGCCTTTATCTCGTCTTGAGTGTAGTATCCGCCGTAAGGGATATTGTCATATCTGTCCCAGTCCTTTCCGATGACAGTTCCTTCGCGAACAGAACCCTTTTCGGTCAATTCCGGATACCGGTCAATCTCCACTCTCCATCCCTGGTCGTCGGTGAGATGCCAGTGAAGCACATTCATCTTGTGTATGGCCATCATGTCAAGGACTTTCTTGACTTCAGCCACATCGAAGAAATGTCTTGCGACATCGAGATGCTGTCCCCTGTATGCAAATCTCGGCGCGTCCTTTATGGTGACGCAAGGGAGGGTCCAGTCCTTGTCCGGAGCCGGGGCACCGGCATAGATTTCAACCGGAAGCATCTGCTTCAGCGTCTCAATGGCATAGAGGAATCCGTTGTATGAACCGGCCTTGACAGTCACTTTGTTTTTTCTGACTTTCAGCTCGTAGGCTTCGTCGGCAATGGTAGAGTCCGCAAGGAACACGAAACCGCTGCCGCTGTCTCCTTCTGTGACATTGCATTCTGTCCCGCTTGCGGCGGCAAGGGCGGAGGCAAATTCAGAAACAGCCTTCCTTTCCATGGTCGATGTCCCTTCGCTGCAATGGAAATCTGCTCCGGCGGCATCGAAACTGCCGGAATGCATCGTCACGGAATTCGGATAAGGAATGATTGTAAGCGGCTCTTTGTTGCCGGATGAGCATGACACGGCCGCGGCTATGGCGGCGGCAGCCGCAAGAATGGAGAAGATTCTCTTCATGATGTACAAGATGTGTTACGGTTATCTGATATTATGGGTCATCCTTCACGGATATTATGGGTCATTTTCCACGGATTTGTAAAGATAGGGACAAAATCCCGGATTTCAAAAGACAAGAAGGATGAGCTGGGCCGTTATGACTCTGACGAAAATTGAAAGCGGGTAGACGGTGGCGTAAGAGACCGACGGCTCATCTCCCGGTACGGTGGTGTTGGCGTAGTTAAGCGCCATCGGATTGGCCATGCTGCCGCACAGCATGCCGACATTGTGCGCATAGTCCACCTTGAAGAATCTGGATGAAATCCATCCCATTATGACGACAGGGACAATTGCCAGGAACAGGCCTATGCCGATCCATACGAGTCCCTCGGTTCTGAATACTGTTTCAAAGAAATGTTCCCCGGAGTCGAGCCCGAGGCCGGCGAGATAAGTGACAAGTCCGAATTCCCGCATCATCAGATTGGCGCTTTCAGTGGTATATGTGGTCAGATGTATCCTCGGCCCGAAAGCTCCCATGAATATGCCCACAATGATAGGGCCTCCGGCTATGCCGAGCTTCACAGGCGTGCTCATGCCCGGAATTGAGAAGGGGATTGCCCCTATGAAGACTCCCACGGCCAGTCCTATGAAGATTGCCAGAAGATTAGGCCTGTTGAGTCTCTTTGCTTCATCTCCGAGTATTTTCCCCACATTGTTGACGGAATTTGCTTCTCCTACAATCGTGAGTTTGTCGCCTACCTGCAGCCTCAGGTCCGGTGAGGCGATGAGGTCGATGCCGGCGCGGTTGACACGGGTGATGTTGATTCCGTACAGATTCCTCAGTCTGAGCGAGCCGAGCTTGACGCCGTTGATTTTGTTTCTCGTGACAAATATGCGCCGCGAAATCAGCTGGCTGTCTATGGCATTCCAGTCGATGTCCTCCTTGTTCCAGTCCTCGTTTTCCTGCTCCCCGAACAGGGCCGTGGCATTCTCGACGTCGGCCTGGGCAGATACAACAAGCAGCTGGTCTCCTTTCTGCAGCCGGGTCTCGGATGTCGGAATGCAGACTTTCCCGTCCCGCCATACGCGGGAGATGACGAAATGCCTGTCGGTCATGTGCATGGCTTCCCTGATGCTTTTCCCGAAGACGGCCGGATTGCTGACAAGGAATTCTGCCACATATGTCTTCGTGGCATTCTGTTCTGCGGTGCTGTTGCTCCCCTTGACTCCTGAAAGTGCCTTCAGAATGATGACGGCGAGGATTACACCCACAACACCCATCGGATATGTGACGGCACATGCAAGGGCCATGTCCGTGACACCTTTGGCATTGTCAGGCTCCACCTGCATGAGTGCCTGCTGGGCGGCTCCGAGCATCGGGGTGTTGGTGACGGCGCCGCATAGAAGTCCCATCATGTCTGACAGCCGTATCGGCGTGAGCCATGCCATCAGCAATGCCATGAAAGTGCCGAGGAAGACCACTCCCAGGGAAAGCATGTTGAGGGTCAGTCCCCCTTTCTTGAAAGACGAAAAGAACCCTGGCCCCACCTGAAGCCCGAGGGTATAGATGAAGATGATCAGTCCGAAATTCTGTGCGAATGCCAGCATGTCGCTGTTTACCCTGACTCCGAAGTGGCCGGCGACGATTCCGGCAAAGAAGACGAATGTTACGCCCAGGGAGATGCCGAATATCTTGATTTTGCCGAGATATACTCCGGCAGCCGAGACAACGGCAAGCACAATCACAGTCTGGATGACTGACGGCTGACACAATATTTCCTGTAACCAGTTCATTTTGAAAAATCAATGTAAACTCTGAAAAAGTCAATAGAGAATGAGTCCGAACACCCCTCCCGCGACTATGACTGCGATTGGATTGGCCTTTCCCCACCAGGAGGCGGCAAAGGCTGCGGCAAAGAGCACCCAACTTTTCCAGTCCGGGAAATTCTCTTTTGTCATCAGGATGATTGCTGCTGCTCCGATGAGACCTGCGACAGCGGGCTTTATGCCTGACATCAGGCCTTCAAAAACCGAATTGTTCTTGAATCGCGAGTACATCCGGCAGATGCCCAGGACGATTATGAATGACGGGAGGACTACAGCGACAGTCGCGCAGAAAGACCCGAGAATGCTCATGAATTCAGAAGCCCCGGTCTGTTGTACGACGGTGTAGCCGACATAAGTGGCGCTGTTTATTCCGACCGGTCCGGGAGTCATCTGGGAGATGGCGACAATGTCGGTGAAAGTTTTCTCGTCTATCCAGTTGTGTATGGTCACGACCTGGGCCTGTATCAGGGACAGCATCGCATAACCGCCTCCGATTGTGAAGAGACCGATCATGAAGAAAGTGGTGAACAGCTCAAGGTAAATCATCTGTCCTCCTTTTTCCGTGAATTTTCACGGTATTTGGCGACAGTATATGAGACCACTGCCACGATGACCAGTATGTATATAGGTGAGACCTTGAGGAATGCCACGAGCACCATGGTCACTATGCTGACTGTCCATGCAAGTATGCTGTGGTTGCACTTTCTTGCCATCTGGATCATCGGGACGGCGATAAGGGCCACAACAACAGGCCTGATTCCCTGGAAGATTCTTCTCACGACGGGGTCATCCTGAAATCCTGTGAATGCCATGGCTATCAGCAGTATGATGAGAAAAGAGGGAAGGATGCTGCCAAGAGTCGCTACAATGCTTCCTTTCACTCCTCTCATCCTGTATCCTGCGAAAATCGAGATATTGACGGCGAGCAGTCCCGGAGCAGACTGGGCAAGCGCGATTATGTCCGGAAAGTCCTTTTCTTCCAGCCATCCGCGTTTTACGATTTCATTCTGGATCAGGGGTATCATGGCATAGCCTCCACCGATGGTAAAGGCTCCGATTTTTGCAAAGACCCACAATATTTCCCAGTATGATGCCATCATATATTCAAATTGACTGCAAAGGTGATAAAAAAATAATGGATAAAAAAATAATGCTCATCCGCATGTTTGTCCATGAATCAAATGGTGTCTATCCATGAATTAATATTGTCTATCCATGAGTCAAATGTCTCCCACCGGCCGCGGTGAATATTTGATGCGTGATTTCCTGTGGTTTCTTGGGGGCCTCCTACGGTCTCCCATGGTCTATTGAACGGAAGTGGCCTGTCCCCTACGAGAGGTATTTGGCCCTCATGTTTCTGATTAATAACGGCAACATCGGGGGATTTTTTCACGGATAAACATAAAAATTTGAAAAAAAACATAAAAAAGTTTGGAGAGATGAAAAAAGTCCGTATCTTTGCAGCCCGTTTCAGAAATGACCGGTGAAGTCAATCGGCGGAAAGAGCAGAAATGATTTGAAGTTTATTTTCGCCGAGAACGAAGAGGACGAGTGAGTCTTCCGGAGTTACCTTCCGGTAATGAGGACAAGACGAACCGAAGTCCGATGAAGTCAATCGGCGGAAAGAAACGAGAAAGAGTTGTTTGAAAATATTGAAAGACTTAAGTACAAGCAAGTACCGAAACAATAAGAGAGAGCGTTGATTTCTTTGAACGGAATCAGAGTCCGAGGATTGAGCTTAGAGAAATAAGAAATATACAAAGAAGAGTTTGATCC